>JACUUU010000246.1 GCA_014859065.1 Anaerolineales bacterium | reverse complement strand
GCGCGTATGGCTGAAGACCTTTTCAGGCGAGCACGTGGTTTTACCCACGCCAGCTGACGGGTGGCACTGGGTGTTCGGATCGGGGCGCTCGCTTTCTGCAGTTGCGAACCAGGCTGCTCGTATGGTGCGCCAACTAGCCGAGGGAGAGACATTTAGGGATGTGCGAACCTCGTCTGCCGGGCAAATCATCATTTACCTGATGGCGTTCATTTTTGGACTACAAGTTATAGTTGCAATTGCCAGTTTGCTATCCGAGTTACTTTTCTAGCCTGATAAATTCCCTCACATCCATTGAGCCTTCCATACTTCCATGATTGACCTGCACCAACCGTTTGTCTTATTATTCATCCTGGGAATTCTTGCACTTTCTTTAGGAGCAGAGTTCTTTGTCAAGGGGACTGCCCGACTGACCGCGTTTTTGGGGGTATCCCCACTGGTACTCGGTCTGACAGTTGTTGCTTTTGGAACCAGCGCTCCAGAAGTTGCTGTGGTTTTAGAGGCAGGGTTTTCAGGTAGAGGCGACCTGGCATTCGGAAATATCGTTGGAAGTAATATCTCGAATTTCCTGTTGATTCTGGGCATTTCAGCTGTGACTGCTCCCCTGGTTGTATCGCAGCGCTTGATCAAGATCGAAGTCCCGCTTCTGTTGGTTGTCTCCATCATAGTGTTGGTCATGGGGATAGATGGGCAGATAAACTGGCTGGAAGGTTCAATCCTTCTAGTCGGGGTAATGATCTACACTGTCCTGGTATTGAGAAAAATGCGGGTTGACAACAAGTCAGCTCCCCACAAAAACATACATGCCAATACCAAAAAGAAAGCGCCCTCTCCCAAAGACTCTCGCAGGCAAGCGGCATGGTTGAAGAGCGCTTTCCTGCTCCTGGCAGGCTTGATTGGACTGGTAATCGGAGCTGGTTGGCTGGTCAGTGGGGCAACCGGAATAGCCAGGATATTGGGGGTAAGCGAACTGGTCATCGGGCTTACCGTCGTGGCAGTGGGAACATCCCTACCCTTACACCTTTATCGATAAAAATACTGGTAGAATTACGCCTATCATTGTATACTTTTGCTAAACATCAGATGAGGAGAAAAGGGCAATCATGAAAGTCACAGTACTGCAGGAGAACCTGGCGCATGGCTTGAACATCGTCTCCAGGGCAGTTTCGCCGCGCAGCACGCTACCGGTGTTATCTAACGTGCTGGTGGCTACTGATGAAGGCCGTCTGCGCCTGTCTACCACCAATCTGGAATTGGGCATTACCTGCTGGATCGGGGCGAAAATCGAGGAGGATGGTTCTACCACCGTGCCGGCGCGTACTTTCACGGAGCTGGTCTCCACGCTCTCAGACCAACAGGTCGAGATGACCTTATCCGTTCGCACCCAAACATTGAATGTGCATAGCGGGGCATCCAATACAGACCTGAAGTGCATCGATTCCCAGGAATTCCCACCCCTGCCTCCTGTCGATACTGCTGACGGCATTTCACTGAAGGTAACAGACTTAAAAGAGATGATTCGTCAGGTAGCATTTGCAGCCTCAGCCGATGAAGCCCGCCCGATCTTGACTGGGGTGTTGGTCAACGTTTCGGGCGACCAAATAACCATGGCGGCAGCAGACGGTTTTCGCCTGTCGGTACGCAAAGCTGAGTTGGCTTCACCGGTCTCACGACCGATCAGCGTGGTCATTCCTGCCCGCGCGCTGAACGAACTTGCCCGCATCATCAGCGATAAAGATGAAACTTTAACCATGCACCTGCCTACGGGACGAGGACAAGTTATCTTCCGTCTGAATGATATTGAATTGGTGTCTCAATTGATCGAGGGTACTTTCCCAGACTACGAGCAAATCATCCCTCGCTCGAGAAAAACTCGCACCGTAGTGGCAACCTCTGCATTCCTGAAGGCGTGCAAACAGGCGGAAATTTTCGCCCGTGAAGGTTCAAATATCGCCCGGATCAAAATACAAGCGGGAGATGAAATGCAACCCGGACTGGTTGAGATCTCCGGGCAATCCGAGGAAACCGGATCAAACCAGACCAGCGTGGATGCTTCCATTGAAGGTGACCCAATCCTGATCGCTTTTAATGTACGTTTCTTACGAGAAGTTTTGGACGTAATCACAGCTCCCAACGTAGCATTAGAAACCACTCAAGACACCTCACCTGGTGTAGTGCGCCCGGTTGGTGAGGACGATTTCGTTCACGTCATAATGCCAATGCACTTGGGGAATTGACCCGCTTTTATCCAGCAACCTGGTATCCATCCTGATGGCGCGTTAGAGGAACAGCGGGCCATCATATTCAGTAATTAGATCTTTACACTAATGACCCTACCTTCCGCCTCATCAGACCGTGCTCTCAGCATCTATCTCACCTTAGCTCAATATCCCATCTTGAGGATGCGCATCCGTGCGCGTATGCGCCAGGAGCTGTTCGCGCGCGGCATCATCAGCGCGCGGGAATTCGAGGCGGAGGTGCGCGAAAAAGCTATGCAATCTCAGGCGCGCGAAGGTCTGCATAACCCATTCCAGGAGGAAACAGTCAATATCTGGGAAATGCGACTCTCGCGCATCCGCAGCCACCTGACTGATTTTTACTTCGCCTACAACATGCCTCACGACCTGTTCGAGCAAATTGTCAAGGAAGTGTTAGCTGAAAGAGGTGGGCAAGTCGATGATCTGTTGGTCTCATTCAACCCTGAACTTGCACCCGAGTTCATGTTATTCGAGCAGGCGCAATCCCTGGAGCAGATGGAACCATCCGAACGGGAGCGAGCTGCAGCGCGCTTACAAGAGATAAAAGTCGTGCTCATCCGCCGGTTGATTAGCGACCAACTTGCCTATATTAATATCGCCAAAGAATGGTTCGCGGTGGCAGATCTGGCAGAAATCAAGAGACGTAAGATAGGCGAAGGGAAAATCGGGGGTAAGGCTGCCGGGATGCTGTTGGCACTTCGCATCCTGAACGAAGTAGCAGACGATCAGATCAAAGCCAGCTTAGATATACCGATCTCTTATTTTGTCGGGTCAGATGTGATGTATTCATTCATGGCTGTCAACGGCTTGCTGCATTGGGGTGACCAGAAATACAAACCTGAAGAGCAGATTCGCACCGAGTACCCCCAAATTGTGGAGGATTATCTGTCGGGTGAATTTCCTATAGATATTCTCGAAGAACTAAAAATGCTCCTCAATGATGTCAGCAATCAACCCTTGATCGTTCGTTCGTCCAGCTTGCTGGAAGATAACTTCGGGACTTCTTTTGCCGGCAAATATGAGAGCATCTTCTGCCCTAATCAGGGAACCCCCGAGCAAAACCTGAATGACCTGACGAAGGCAATCTCCAAAGTATACGCCAGTGTCCTCAACCCGGATGCGCTGCTTTACCGGCGCAGCAAGGGTTTGCAAGATTACGATGAACGGATGGGCATCCTCATCCAGGTGGTGCAAGGTGAACGCTACGGGAGGTACCATTTGCCGCATGCTGCAGGCGTTGCATTCAGCCGTAACCTCTTCCGCTGGTCTCCAAGCATTCGCAAGGAGGATGGTTTTATGCGCCTGGTTTGGGGGCTGGGAACCCGGGCGGTCGAACGGGTCGGAAATGACTACCCGCGCCTGGTCGCTCTCAGCCACCCGCTCCTTCATCCTGAATCTGCTCCGAAAGAAATCCGCCGCTATTCACAGCAGTATGTGGATTTGATCGACCTGGAAGACAACGCCTATAAAATCCTACCGGTGAGCGAGGTTCTGGACGGAGATTATCCCATCCTACGCTATCTGGTGGAGGTAGACCATGGGGGCTATCTGCTCCCCCTGCGTAGTAAGCTGCTATCTGACGATACCAGTCAGCTGGTCTTGACATTCAATGAGATGCTGCGCCGCACCCCGATTGCGGATCGCTTCCGTAAGATTCTCAACGACCTTGAACGCATATTCAGGACACCCGTTGACACCGAATTCACAATCCGATTTACCAATCCTCTGGAGGCTGATTCCGAGGTGGAGATATTCCTGCTGCAGTGCCGCCCACAAAGCCGAATGCAGCGCAAAGAAGCCAGATTGCCCCAGCATATCGCGCTCGAAGACGTTATCCTCGCAACCAAACGAATGGTGCCTCAGGGACGGGTTGAGGAGATACGCTGGGTAGTCTTTGTCACACCGGAAGAGTATTTTGAACTACCCACCACCGATGAGAGGGCAAAAGTGAGCCAGGCTATCAGACACTTGAATGCTGCCCTGCGTGACCAGACTTTTATCTGCGTCGGGCCTGGAAGGTGGGGTACGCGCAACCCAGACCTGGGGGTTTATATTGGTTACGCCGACATCTACAACACGCGGTCTTTGGTTGAGCTCGCCGGGCCGGATATCGGTGCGGTTCCTGAACCCTCCTTTGGCACTCATTTCTTCCAGGATTTAGTGGAGGCAAATATCTATCCTTTGGCGGTATACCTTGATGACGAGGGCGCAGATTTCAACCGCGACTTTTTCTACAATACCCCCAACCGATTGGATGAGGTCTTAGGAGGAGTGATTACCACCCCAAAATGCCTGCGGTTGATCGAGGTGGCATCCTTTCGAACAGGTCACCACATTGACCTGATAATGGACGATGAAAGAGCGCAAGCTGTGGCGTTTTTAGCCCCAGACACTGAGCCAAAAGCCTATTTGTTAGAAGACGAATGAAAAGATACATCACTGTTGCTGGGAATATCGGGGCGGGGAAATCGACACTGGTGGGGTTATTGTGCGACCGCATGGGGTGGCAGCCATTTTACGAACCAGTCGCGGAAAACCCTTACCTGGCTGACTTTTACAAGGATATGCGCACCTGGGGCTTTCACTCCCAGGTCTACTTCCTGATCCACCGCCTGCGCACTCACCGGCAACTAATCGATCACCCCACTTCTGTCATCCAAGACCGCAGCGTCTATGAAGATGCCGAAGTCTTTGCGCTGAACCTCTACCGCCAGGGATTCATCCGTGAGCGTGACTTCAAGACATACCGAGATCTGTACAGCGTGCTTACTACCTTCCTGCCCCCACCAGATCTGGTGATCTACCTGCGCGCCTCAGTAAAGGTGCTGATGGAGCATGTCAAGCAGCGTAACCGTGTCTACGAGCGTAATATAACGCCAGATTACCTGGCTCAATTAAATGAGTTATATGAGAAATGGGTGACCAGTTTTAATTTGTGCCCGCTTCTGACCGTACCAGTTGATAATCTAAATTATGTAACTCACCCCCCTCACCTAAACTTGATCGTTAAGAAAGTGGGAGAGAAGCTGACCGGAAAAGAAGAGGTCACCTTCTCCGAAGATGAAGTTACCGCCTCCTTATAAGAGAATCCACCGTAAGAGCTGAGTTTACAGCACTTGACCCACTGCAGGCGCGGTGTTTAATCTACGTATCCGAGTCTGGATTACTGCTGGATTCAGGGGACAGCATTCGACGCCGGGAATCCCTGTGAAGCAGCCGCGGACCAGGCAGCCGGGCGATCAGGTTCCTGGCGATATGCTTACCCCTGGCAAAAGCCTGCCGGTAAATCTGCTTGATCTGCTGCCGAGAGACATGCCGCCCTGTCAGGTACCAGCTTAACACCAC
>JACUUU010000009.1 GCA_014859065.1 Anaerolineales bacterium | reverse complement strand
AGGTCTTTTGGTAATATTTTCATTTGACTTGATGCGGAGGTTGTTGCTTGTAATATTATTCAAAGCCTTTATCTTTCAAGGATGATTTTATGGGATAATTGCGATAAAGTTATCCTAAGGATTAAGATTTCTGCAAAAAATGGATTTAAACAAAAAGACTAAAGTATGTGTGGTCCCTCGCCTAGCTGGAATTGGGGGAATGGTTTCGTTTCAGAATAAATTGGTGGAGGGTTTAATTGCACGAGGATTTGATGTTAGCTATGATTTAAGTGATCTTAGTAGTGGATCCGTTTTGATTGTAGGAGGAACCAAGCAAATTCCTGGATTGTGGCGTGCTCGAAGTAAGGGAGTGAGGATTATCCAACGTTTGGATGGGATGAATTGGTTGCACCGAGTTCGTCCTACGGGCTTACAGCATTATCTACGTGCTGAATATGGAAATATGATCCTTCAGTTGATCCGCTCTCGATTAGCTCAAAAGATCGTTTATCAAAGTCAATTTGCGTGCAGCTGGTGGAACAGAAGATATAGTCCGGTGGAAGCCTCGGATTCAGTGATCTATAATGGTGTTGATTTACGAGTTTTTTCGCCTGATGATACTTCATCATTGCCTACAGACCGGATTCGGGTACTCCTGGTGGAAGGAAGATTGGCGGGAGGTTATGAATCTGGACTTGAGAACGGTGTTCAGCTTGTAAGGGAAATGAAGTTGATCCTGAATTCGAATTTTAATACTTCAATTCCGGGGATTGTGGAGTTAACAGTTGCTGGTCGGGTAGATCCCCAAATAAAAGCGAATTGGAAACAAGATAATGGGGTGGTTATCAACTATTTAGAACAAGTGCCTCATGAGTGCATTCCAACGATCGATCGTTCTGCTCATATGCTCTTTTCTGCTGATCTCAATGCTGCCTGTCCAAATTCAGTTATTGAAGCTCTTGCTTGTGGTACACCTGTGGTCTCTTTTGATACTGGTGCACTACCAGAAATGGTGGGTGAATTTGCAGGAAAAATTGTTCCATATGGAGGCGATCCTTGGAGACTAGAACCACCGGACATTAAAACTCTGGCTAAAGCGGCAATCGAGGTCTATTTTAATCAGATGATTTTCCGGGTTGGTGCAAGGCGGCATGCGGAGAGAGAGTTCTCTGTTGATACAATGGTAGATCGATATATAGAAACCTTGCTCGATTGATTCGATAAAAAATTTATAGGCAATATGAAGGACAATCCTCGTTCAAAGAGATTACTAATTGGAAAGAAATTATCGAACTCGATTTTGAACTTGGCAGCATTTACTGCTCGCCTACTTCCTCAACCTTTAAGGAATGTAATATATCGGATAGAATTCCTGGCGGCTATAGTGCGATTCGTTTTAAATAGAGTTTCCCCAAATGAGTTGAAAGTTGTCAGTGTGGCGGCAGGACAACTTATAGGTAAACGGATGTTGTTGGATCTAAAACTCGAGAAAGATTACTGGTTAGGCAATTATGAGCCATCCCTTGTATCTTCAATTATCGACATGGTCAAGCCTGGAATGATTGCTTATGATTTAGGGGCAAATATAGGCTACGTGACTCTACTACTTGCTCAGACTGTAGGTCCGGAGGGGCATGTATTTGCTTTTGAACCTTTAGCCAGTAACATTGAACGTCTTCAGCAAAATATCACTATGAATGGCATGGAAAAGCGAATAAGCGTTCATTTCGCAGCTGTAGCTGCTTACAACGGTAAAGCCAATTTTCTTATTGGCCCGTCGATAGGTACTGGAAAGTTGGAGGGTTCAGTGGGTCGGAAGGAAAATCGATACACAGAATCTACCTCTATCCAAGCTATTGCTCTGGATGACTTTATATATCGGGACGGGAATCCCAAGCCGGATATAATAAAAATGGATATCGAAGGTGGTGAAGTCTTAGCTATACAAGGGATGGAGCGAATATTTCACAACGCACGCCCCTTAGTGTTCTTGGAGTTGCATGGGTTTGAAGCGGCTGAAGTCGTTTGGACTAAGTTGATGGAAGCCGATTACCAATTCTTCCAAATGAGGTCAGGATATCCAAAGATCAACAGTCTAAATGATCTGGGCTGGAAGTCATACATAATCGCTAAACCTATTTAAAGAAAATCATTTGAGGTGGTAGAGGGTGATGGAATTATCATTTCCTGGTAAGCTGGGGATACAACAGCGGATATTACCTCATTATCGAGGCGAGTTCTTCGAGGGATTGGCTCAGCGTTGTGATGGTGGATTGAGTGTAGTTGCGGGGAAAGCAGGGGTGCAGGAAACTGTTATAGAGGTTACAGAATTAAGTAAAACCAGATATGTTCCTTGTCATAACATTCATTTTCTTTCTGCCAATTCTCCTTTCTATTTGCTCTGGCAAAAAGGAGTACTGCGTTGGCTGCAGGGCTGGGATCCAGATGTATTAATCATAGAAGCAAATCACCGTTACCTGAGCACGCGCACTGCTATTCGATGGATGCATACTCGAGGACGACCAGTGATTGGTTGGGGTTTGGGGGTCTACCAACCTGGCGGAGTTGGAAGGAAAATTAATTTTCGTGGATCCATCCATGAATGGTGGAGACACAATCTGCTGAAATTGTGTGATGGTTTCATATCCTATTCTAAAAAAGGGGCAGAACAATTCCGTGCATTAGGGATTGCTGATGAGCGTGTTTTTGTCGCTCCGAACGCAGTAATTCAAAAACCTGTCTGGCCTTTTCCGGTTCGTCCCGATAAGGTTGATGAGCGGCTAACGGTTTTATTCGTTGGACGTTTACAATCACGCAAGAAGATAGACAATTTGTTAATTGCCTGTAATGGTTTGTCGGAATCGGTACAACCAAATGTTTGGATTGTTGGAGATGGACCGGAGCGCTCTAAATTAGAATCTCTCGCAAATTCAATTTACCCTCGAGCAAGATTTTTTGGCGCTTTGCATGGCAATCAAGTTGCGAAGTACTTTAAATCTGCAGACTTGTTTGTCTTACCCGGGACAGGGGGTCTGGCAGTTCAAGAGGCGATGGCTTACGGTTTACCAGTGATTGTGGCTGAAGGAGATGGAACTCAAGATCAACTCATCAACCCGCATAATGGTTGGTTGATACCGAAAAATGACATTAGATCGCTAAGAGATTGTTTACAGGAATCTCTCTCCGATTTAGGACGTTTGCGAATCATGGGACACGAATCTTATAGGATTGTTTGTGAAGAATATAATCTGGGGAAGATGATTGATAACTTTATCGAAGCAGTAAGTGCGATACATTCATTGAACAGAAACCTGAGGCATAGTGAAGAGACGTGAAGCTGTTAATTGTTGCTGATGGTCGTTCGCCAATAACACTGAATTGGATTCGATATTTCGAAAAACAAGGTCACTCAGTTTTCTTGGCTTCATCCTATCCCTGTGAAGTCAAAGAACTTGAGATTAATTTGAAAATAATTCCCGTGGCTTTTAGCCAGGCTGCAGCTCAAAAAAATGTGGAAGATCGAGATTTCTCCTCGCAGAATCTACGGAATGTGCAGAAATTTTCCATCAAGAAATTTACTACTCCAAAGGTCAGAACCATCTTACGGCAGTGGTTAGGACCAGCGACAATACCAAAAGCTGCCAGGCAACTGCATAAGCATATTTCCCAATTCCAACCTGATTTAGTGCATGCGATGCGAATACCCTACGAAGGAATGCTGACTACTTATATTAAACCTGATTCTCCTTTGATAATTTCTGTTTGGGGAAATGATTTTACATTACATGCAAAATCGAATCCTTGGATGGGATATTTGACCAGGAAAGCTCTCCAGAGAATAGATGGCATACATACTGATTGTTGGCGTGATTTGCATTTAGCTCACAAAATGGGTTTCACAGTCGGTAAACCATCAATTGTTTTGCCTAGCAGTGGAGGAGTTCGTCAAGATATATTTTTTCCCCCTCGAAATGTACACAAAACCGGTAATGGAATTAGTTCCCCAATTATAATCAACCCGCGTGGATTTAGAACATATGTTCGTAATGATATTTTCTTTAAAGCTATCCCATTAGTACTAGAAAAAGTACCAGAAGCACGTTTTATCTGTCCAGGAATGGATGGTGAACATCAGGCTAACCGCTGGATAACTGAACTTAATATTCCTGATGTTGTCGAATTGCTGCCGAAGCAAACCCAAGAGCAAATGGGAGAACTATTCAGAAAAGCCCATGTTGCAGTTTCTCCGACAATTCATGATGGTACTCCTAATTCGTTATTGGAAAGCATGGCTTGCGGGTGTTTTCCTATTGCAGGTGATCTTGAATCGATAAGAGAATGGATCACATCTGGTATGAATGGTTTGCTTGTAAACCCAAATAGCGCTCAGGATCTGGCTAATGCTATCGTAAGCGCAATCACTCATAGAGAGCTCCGTACCCAGGCTGTAAAACACAATATTCATTTGATTTCAGAAAGAGCTGATTATAATAAAGTCATGGAGAAGGCGGAGAACTTTTATTCCGAGATTATCAAAAGTCAGGAAGGGAAATCTCGTTGAATGTTAGTGTTTCTCAAACGATGAAGCGCCTGGGTTTCTATTTGCCGAACTCGCTCTCGGGTAACGCCCATTTTTCGACCTACTTCGTTGAGAGTTAGCATTCTTCCATCGATAAGACCATAACGTAATTGAAGAATTCTGGCTTCTCGTGGAGGTAATTTCTCCAGTACTTTTTTCAATTGCTCACGTAATAAGTTTTGAGCTGCAGTTTCATCAGGCGGGGGTGCATCATCATCTTCGATGAAATCACCCAGCACTTCGTCTTCTTCTTCCCCAACTGGCAATTGCAAGGAGAGGGGACGTCGTGCGACTTGCATCATGTACTCGACTTTATTCGTTGTCACATCGAGAAAGTCGGCGAGTTCCTCGACTTTGGGATCTCGACCCAGCTGCTGTTTCATATGGTGTTGAGCTCTCAACATCTTAGATATTTGATCTCCCATATGGACTGGCACTCGAATTGTACGCCCATGATCAGCAATCGCACGGGTGACTGCTTGCCGAATCCACCAAGTAGCATAAGTGCTGAATTTATAACCTCGCCGATAGTCAAACTTCTTTGCGGCTCGCATGAGCCCAATGTTGCCTTCCTGGATTAAATCAAGGAAAGGAACACCACGTCCGATGTAACGTTTTGCGACACTGATCACCAATCGGGAGTTGGCTGTAATCAAATGTTCGCGCGCAACCCATTCATCTTCGATCATTTGTTGTAAGTCTTGTCGACCAGAATCGTTGATGTTATTTTTGCTTAATTTCTCCCTTGCCAGGCGACCGCACTCGATCCGTTGGGCTAATTCTATTTCCTCTTCTTTAGTTAATAGTGGTACACGAGTGGCTTCTCTTAGATAAAGACCAATAGCATCAGTTGCGTCAATGTTCTTGAGATAATCCTCGTCAGAATCTAGAGGGTCACTATAAATTAAATTCGGAGCACCTGACTCATCATCAGAATCGATATTGTCATCGTCGATGTATTGAATACCAGCACTTTGAATTTCGGTTATCAAATCTCCTAGAAAACCGTTATCATGCTGTACATCAGGAAATATTTGGATTATCTCAGTGTAGGAAATATACCCCCTTTCCTGACCTGTTTCAAGTAAACTTGTTAGTGAAGTTAGTGCAGTTGTTTCAATGTCAAAGTTGGAAATCGAAAATCCTTTGTTATTTTTACTCATTATTGTTAAGTGATCTCAACCCATCCTTCCTTAGGATGAACAATGTTTATTATATCTTAAATTCTGAAAATTTACAATATTAACTGAAAATTTTATAAAATAATTCACTCATTTTGGGATTTGTGGACGAAAAAGAAAGGTGCTGTGAGTTAGGCTGCCACAGCACCTTAAAACATGTTTTATTATTATTAATTGTTATATATGGATCGCGCGACCTTCAGCGACATGCGCAACCTCCATCAAAGTCTCACTTAAGGTAGGATGGGCATGGACATTACGTGATATTTCATCCGGAGTTAGCTCCATCATCTGAGCAATGGTAAGTTCCGGAAGAAGTTCGGTGACTTCCGGTCCGATCAGATGTGCGCCTAAAATCTCGTTGTACTTCTGGTCTGTGATCAATTTCACCCATCCAGTATAGTCACCTAAACCAAGAGCTTTGCCGTTTGCCTGGAATGGAAAACGGCTGACATTGATTTCGTGACCGCGTTCTTTAGCTTGGGCTTCGGTCAATCCAAACGAGGCAACCTGAGGTTGACAGAATGTAACGCGTGGCAACATCTCATAATCTAAAGGGGTGGTCTCATCTCCGGCAATATTTTCAGCACAAACTATCCCCATATGAGAAGCAACATGAGCTAACATTAACTTACCAGTAACGTCACCAATAGCCCAAATACCCGGAATATTGGTAGCCATGCGGTCATCGATTTCAACCATACCACGTTCGCTGATATTTACTCCAACTTCCTCGAGACCTAAACCTTTGCTGTTAGGTGAAAAACCGATAGCTATCAGGGCTTGTTCCCCTTCTAATTCTTTATTGCCATCTTCTGAACTAACAGTAACTTTCACACTTTGATCTTGACTCTCTATTGATTCAACTCGATGACTTGTCAATACATTGATCCCTGATTTGGTGAAGTGCTTTCCAATTTCTTTGCTGATATCTTCATCTTCCAGGGGGAGCAAATTCGGGAGCATTTCTACAATGGTTACATTCACTCCATATGAATGCCAAATTGTGGCGAATTCCATTCCTATCGGTCCGGCGCCAACGATAATCACAGATTCGGGCAATTTTTCTTGGAGTATGGCTTCGTGATAAGTCAATACCCGCTTACCATCAACTTTCCAACCAGATGGGATGGTTACGTGCGCGCCAGTTGCGATAATAATATTCTTCGCATTGAGGTCTGAAGCCTTTCCATCACTTTCTATGACTGTAACAGTATCCGCAGATTTCAAAGTTGCTTCACCCATATGAACCTCAACATTGTTTTTGCGCATTAGAAATCCGACCCCTTTTGTTAATCTGTCAGATGTTTTGCGACTGCGTTTAACAGCGACGCTATAGTCAAGTTTCAAGTTTTCGAAAGAGAATCCGAATTCTTTGCTTCGCTCCCTTAATATATGAGCAATTTCGGCATTTCTGAGCAAAGCTTTGGAGGGGATACATCCAACGTTTAAACAAACACCACCCAGCCACTGCTTGTCCACGATAGCAGTTTTCAGCCCTAGCTGGGCTGACCGGATTGCTGCAACATATCCACCTGGTCCTGCACCGATGACAACGACATCATATTTACTCATTTGTTTCTCCATGAAATCTAATTTATGTTTTGTATGTATATAATTACTTCTTTGAAGGCAGTCGATCGGACAATTTTTACTCAAGTCTCCACTGTTCAAGCGTTTCTACCAGCTTGGCCAAGAAGTGATCAGAGATTGCTCCATCGAGCATTCGATGGTCAAAAGTTAGGGAAACATATACCATAGGGCGGATTGCGATTGAATCTCCGCGATTTTGATCTTCAACTACTACGACGCGCTTTTGGATAACGCCAACCCCGAGGATAGCACATTGGGGTTGGTTGATAATGGGTGATGCGAACAGCGAACCAGAGATCCCATGATTGGTGATTGTAAAGGTGCCCCCTTTCACTTCATCTGGATTTAGTTGACGAGACCTCGCTCTAGAAGCCAAATCGTTGATTGCCCGCGCAAGACCAAGTAAAGACAATCCATCTGCATTCTTGATTACTGGTACGATTAAACCCTGATCGCCTAGAGAGGTAGCAATCCCCAGGTTGATGTCTGGATGGACAATTATCCCCTCATCGCTCCAGGAAGAATTTACCAAGGGGAAGGCTTTAAGACCTGAGATTGTGGCGCTTGCAAAGTATGGGGTGAAGGTTAATTTTGCCCCCTGACGTGCATAGGCATCTTTGTTCGCACGGCGGTGTGAGATTATATTTGTCAGATCAGCTTCCATCACTGTAGTAACGTGTGGGGAAGTGTGCTTACTCAGTACCATATGATCTGCGATTGCTCGACGAACTGGAGTGTGCGGTATGATCTCTCCCGTTTGCGTGCTGGGTATATTTTCGCTGGTAGTTAATATGTGCTCTTTAGTTTCTTCTTTTCCCTCAAGAGGCGTGAATTCTGCCAGCTCCTCTTGAGGTTGTTCCAAGTATTCGAGGACATCTTTTTTAGTGATCCGGCCACCAAGCCCGGTACCTTTGATTTTTGTCAGGTCAACTTGATGTTCAGAGGCTATTTTGGCTACAACCGGTGATATAAATCCCAAATCTCGCTTATGTTTAGAGGGGACTTGCTCGAAATCTCGGTCTTGCACTTCGACAGTATGCTGATCTGGAGTAGATTGAACCTTTTCACCAGTTTGGCTAATTGAAGGTGGTGCTTCCACTGGTAATGTTTCTTCAGTTTCTGGCTGTCCCTTTCCTTTGAACTCATCTTCTTCACCAATCAATGCCAATTCGTTTCCAACCTGGACAGTAGCTCCTTCTGCGGCAATGATCTTCAAGAGAATACCGCTAGCTGGGCTGGGTATCTCGGTATCGACTTTATCAGTATTTATTTCCAGCAATGGATCGAACTCGTTTACACGTTCACCTTCAGCCTTTAACCACTTACTTATCGTTCCTTCATTAACTGATTCGCCAAATTGTGGCATGATAACTTTGGTAGGCATAAATCCTCCAGAATTCTTGTTAATAACAACAATCAAAAGAAAATTGGGTAATGTTTTGGATCTGCATCGTGCATGATTTCATATACAGTTTCAAATATTCTTTCAACGTTTGGTTTGGAAAAATAATCTCCGTCTGAGCCATATGCCGGCCGGTGAGGTTTCCCTGAGAGCGTGCGAGGCTCTGAATCCAGCCAGTAATATCCGCCCTGGTTCTCAATAACCTCCTGGAGCATGTAGGCAGTTGTCCCACCAGGAACATCTTCGTCAACAAACAGTATTCTACTCGTTTTTTTGATTGAGTTGAGAATCTGGTGGTTAATATCGAATGGTAATAAGGATTGAACATCAATCACTTCAACATCGATATCTAGTTTGCTGAGAAGGGTAGCAGCTTCAAGTGCGATCCGGCAGCAGGCACCGTAAGTCACAATAGTAATATCGTTTCCTTTTCGCAAAACTTCTGGAACTCCAATTTGTAGGCAGAATTCACCGATATTTTGTGGTAATCTCTCCTTGATACGGTAGCCATTTAATACTTCTACCACCAGACCAGGTTCATCAGATTGAAGTAGAGTATTATAAAAGCCAGCTGCCTGGACCATATTCCTTGGTACTAACACATACATTCCACGTATCAAGTTTATAATACCAGCCATTGGTGAACCAGAATGCCATATTCCTTCTAATCTATGTCCTCGGGTACGGACAATTACTGGAGCTTTCTGCCCTCCTTTAGTACGCCATTGAAGGGTGGCCAGATCATCGGACATAATTTGCAGGGCGTATAAAATATAGTCCAGATATTGGATTTCAGCTATCGGACGTAAACCGCGCATTGCCATTCCAATAGCTTGTCCAAGAATTGTAACTTCACGGATACCTGTATCGGAGACCCTTAACTCACCAAATTTATGCTGAAGTCCTTTGAATCCTTGATTTACATCCCCCAATTGACCCACATCTTCTCCGAATGCGATAATTCGGGGATCTTTTGACAGAGCAGAGTCGAAAAAAGCATTCATGACTTCAAAACCATGAACTTCTGGTGAATCCTGAGAATAAACTGGATCAATAGGGGGAACTTTTAATGCGGATTGGCTGGACTGGCTGTATAAATGAGAACTGTAACGTTCCTCATTGATCTTTTGCTGTTTTTTCTTCCAATCGATTATAGAGTTTTTGGAAGGATTATATTCGTCTTTTATTGTTAATAGAACATCTCTTATAGCAATTTGAATATCTCGGCGAAGAGGATTCGGGAGATTTAGTATCCTATCCTTGATTGTATTAAGCTGCTCGCTATTAGGAGAAGATTCTGTGATGGTTTCGATTATTTTAGCAAATTGTTGACATTCAGCCCTGATGGGTTCTAAATAAGCCTGCCAGGCTTTTAACCTTATATTCTCTACAGATTTTTTCTCTTCTCCTTCAATTTTATCTAACTCTATCTTTGAGCTTATCCCTTGATCAATAATCCATTCACGGAATTTAACCAGACAATCATGTTCTTGCTCCCATTTAAGTCTCTCTTTAGATTTGTAGCGTTCATGGCTACCGGATGTTGAATGTCCTTGTGGTTGTGTCAACTCGGTGACATGTACGATTGCGGGGATATGTTCTTTTCTAACAACACTAGCTGCCATAAGATAGGTATTTACGAGATTTGGGTAATCCCAACCTTTGACTACATATAAATCAAACCCTTCTTTTGAATTCTCTTTGCGTATGAATCCTTGAAGTAATTCGGATATGTTCTCCTTTATAATCTGGAATTTATTATGAACAGAAATTCCATAATCGTCATCCCAAATTGAAAGCAGCATTGGTGATCTCAATACGCCAATTGCGTTTAGAGCTTCCCAAAACATGCCCTCTGCAGTGCTGGCGTTACCAATTGTGCCAAAGGCGATTTCATTTCCGTTGTCAGAAAATTCGATCAGATGATGCAAATCTTTAAGTTCTCGATAAAGCCTGGAAGCGTATGCCAATCCAACAAGGCGCGGCATTTGGGAACCTGTTGGTGAGACATCAGCAGATGAATTGCACAAACTGGTAATATTTTTCCAATCACCATCAGGATACAATAAACGCGTGGCAAAATGAGAGTTCATAGCTCTTCCAGCAGTGGCTGGTTCAGCTTCAACATCAGCATGGGCATATAATTGAGCAAAGAATTCCTCAGGTTTCGTCCCATTAATCGCAAACATGAAAGTTTGGTCACGATAATAACCAGAGCGAAAGTCGCCTGCGCGAAAAGCATGAGCCATGGCTACTTGGGCGACTTCTTTGCCATCACCAAAGATGCCGAATTTTGCTTTTCCACTCATTACTTCACGCCGACCAACGAGGCTCACATAGCGACTTTTAACTGCTAGTCTGTAATCTTGGATAATCTCTTCTGGAGATAACTCAAATTTTAAGTTCTGCTGTAATTGTTTAGTCATATACCCTCGGAAAGATTTCCCCGTAAAGTGATCATTTATTAAAAATAGATCAAACTCATATGCTTATTTGGATAATTGTCTGGCAACAATCTCAGCAATATCCATCACCTGTAATTTGTTTCCGTTCTCTGAGTTAGCATCGGAAAGCATTATCATGCAGAATGGACATCCTACTGCCATGAGATCGGCACCGGTCGAATATGCTTCTTTGATGCGATTTGTGCTCACTCTTTCTAAACCGTCTTCCTCTTCTTTCCACATTTGGGCGCCACCTGCGCCGCAACAAAAGGACATCTTTCCAGAGCGAGGTAATTCGACGTACTGGTTTTGACTTTGCTGCAACACCTTGCGAGGTTCAACTATGACGTCGTTTTGTCTACCTAGATAGCAGGGATCGTGGAAAGTTAATTTCCCAGATTTTCCCAGATTTAAGTTCAAGCGGTTGTCTGCAATTAATTCATTGATTAACTGACTATGATGGATTATTTGATAATCACCACCATAAGCAGGATATTCATTCTTGATAGTATGCAAGCAGTGTGGGCAGGTTGTTACAATCCTCTTGGGCGAAGCTTCATTGAGAATTTCGACATTCGATAAAGCCATTTCATGAAACAAATATTCATTACCAGCTCGGCGTGCAGAATCTCCAGTGCATTGCTCGAGGTTACCCAATACTGCGTAATTCACTCCAGCGGCATTAAGGATCTCAATAAACGCACGAGCAGTTTTCTGAGCGCGAGCATCTGTGGCAGGAGCACAACCAACCCACCAAAGGATATCAGGATTTGGATTTTCCTCAATAGTTGGAACTTCTAATCCTTCAGCCCATTTCATTCGTTCAGTTGACGGGATACTCCAAGGGTTTGAAGTCCTTTCCATGCCTCGAAATGCGGTCTGGAGCTGATCTGGGAAATTATTTTCCATTAATACCAATGCGCGCCGGATATCTAGAATGTCTCGCATAGGCTCATTGCCAACCGGACAGATATCTACACATGCACCGCAGGCTGTACATGCCCATACTGCTTCGGTGGGAATAGCAAACTCGATTAAAGATTGAGAACTTGACTTTCCCTTTGCAAGGCGTACTCCTTCCTGATTTAAGAAGTAACGCTTGTTGATCTCCAAAGTCGCGGGAGAAAGAACTTTGCCAGTATTATATGCTGGACATACATCTTGACATCGGAAACACATAATACAGGCATAGGCATCCATGATGAGTTCCCAATCCAAGTCTTCTATTCGAGTTGCTCCGAACTGTTCTAAGGTTTCATCTTCAAAGTCCAATGGATTAAGCTCACCCAACGACCTTCTCTCAGGTTTCAACAAGAAATTTAATGGAGCGAAAAACAGGTGAATGTGCTTTGAATAGATGAAGTAGGGGATAAAGAGCAGGATAGTTCCAAGGGCGAGCCAAAAGGCGATATGTTTTGCCAAGACAAGCAAGGTTGGGTTTAGTCCGAACCATAACCCGGCTAATGAGTTAGCAAAAGGTTGCCATGGATCATTTCCATTTGCGGCTATTGAGAATGTTTCCCCGAAAAATCTTGCACCTACATGGATAATTATAAATCCACTTACTATCGCAGAGTCGCGGCGGATCCCATGAGCAGCTTTTGGGTGCAGAAGTATATCATCTCGAGTGGACAAATCTGTTGATTTCAAGATAAATCGTCTTATAACCAGTGCTACCATGCCGATAAGAACAGCCACACTTAATAAATCTGCTCCAAGGACATATAGATTGCGAATGATTCCTGTTCCTAAAAAGTGAAAATTGAGAATAAAACCTTCAAGCACATCACCGAGGTTGACGATCAAGTAGTAAATGAATCCCCAAGCAACAAGGCCATGGAAAAAACTGGGCCAAAATCTGAATCGAAATACTGGTTGAAAAGTGATTATTTTTAAAATTACAATAAATATGCGCTTACGAGCTAATTTCCAATCGATATTCCCTTTGCCACGTGCAATGATTTTTCTGATACGGATTGTTAGACCCCAGGCTACATAAAGTGAAATTAGAACTGCCAGGGAGAATATTACTTGTTCATAAATTGTCAGCACTAAGGATCTCCTGGATTAGAATTTAGACTATTTTCAGCCTAAAAGTTTACCATAGCGAAAATTGTGATGCAATTATTCAGTTTGTTCAAAGTAGGTTAATGCAGCTTGGATCACAGCATCGTTTTCCATGGTGACTTCAGACCACTCACTAACAACGATATTATCAGGGTTTATGCCAATCTTTTCCCAATCTTCTTGAGGGTTGTGATAAGGTCGGAAGGTTTCATAAGCGATCCAGGCGCGTGAGCCATCATCAAAATCATATCCCCAAAGCGTTTCAATATTTCCTGATGTAGGTTCTCCAATCAAGTGAGCTCTTTGATTATCTTTTAAAATTCCAGCAAATACTTCTCCATAACTCTCGGTTTCAGGACTTATTAGCACAACTAAAGGGACGGTCTGAGAGCCGTTTATATCCTGTCCTTGGATTTGGAACAATCTTTCTTCATGACGGCTAATAAAATAACCTAAATCGCCGCTCGTGAAAAAGGATAATACATTTTGCATTACTGTGTTAATCCCTCCAGGGTTGAAGCGGTTATCCAGAATAAGACCATCTAATGGACCTTCAGCCGTCATCTCGTTCATTGCATCAACAATTTGAGACTCAACAGTGTAATCAGCAAAGGTTGTAAGAAAGACATAACCTATCCGTTTCCCAGAATTGCTTATAAGGATTGAATGAGGCATGGGGAGAACACCGGAGATTGCGCTTCGAGTAATGATAACTTCCCGAATTTCTTGACCTGGTGAGTGGACTGTTATGGTGACCTCACTACCCTCCGGTCCGCGGATAATTTCACGTAAGGTACCATCCTCATCCAAAATGGGTTCACCATCGATGGCTAGTATACTGTCACGTGGTTGTAAACCAGCTAGTTCTGCTGGACTATCAGGGATGGTGGCCAATATCACAGCTTTACCTTTCTCAGGAACTGCACTAATAAGAACTCCAATACCTACATAGTCGTGTACACCAGCAAATTGTGCTTCTTCTTCAGCAACCTGGTTTGGGCTGAGAAAGAACGAGTGATCGTCTCCTAAACGCGAGATCATTTCACTCATGGCTTGATAGAACTCTTCGGGATAAAGTCCGGTGCCAATTCGAACGCTGTATTCAACGTAAATTGCATCCCAATTCAGCCCATTGAAATCAGGGTACAGATATTCATCTCTTACGATTTGCCACAATTCATTAAAAATCCTGACTTGGAAGGCTGATGGTGTAACAGTAATGGTTGGAGATACTATAGGGGCTTGAGTGACAGGAATTGGAGCAGCAGAAGAGGCTATAAACTCAACCTCAGGTGAAGGTGTACCTGCCATTCCATCTCCGATTGGTGTGGGAGCAGTGATCCTATCTACAAGGAATTCTGCATTTCTAAAGAGCGTTACTGCTTGGCAGGAAAGGCTGAAAAACACGAATACCACAATAAGTAATTTACGTTTCAAAGATGCCATTGTAACTTGCCTCTGATCCAGTATATTATTTCCAGGTTTATTATGCGCCTCCAGGGCCATATAAATTGGGATCTGTAGGAGTCTCACCAGAAGGATCCCAGATGTAGACCCAATCACCAATTTCTGCCCATTCGAAAATCCATCGACTATCTGCAACAGCAATATTAATGCAGCCACGTGAGCGGACCGAACCAAAACCATTATGCCAGTAAGCACCATGTAAGGCATAAGAACCATCGTAATACATCGTCCAAGGGACATCTTCAAGATAATAGGCATCAGAACGATCTATCTCGAATGAACCTCGCATTGGTGTATATTCATATTTTTCATAGATTTGGAACATGCCTGGTTGAGTCCAAAAAGGTGCTATACCTGTTGAGACCAGAGTGGCGAAAATTATTCGATTATTTTCATAAATACTTATGGTTTGTTCGTATAGATTTACCTCGATCCATCGATTAATGTCCACACTTTCCGGGGTTGTAGTGTTTGGAATTACTCTGCTAATGACACGATACCACTCTTGTTTTTCAGGTACCCACTTGTCAGGAGCAATCATAAACCACATCAAACCATCAATCTCCTCTTCATGAAATACTTGAACTAATTGGTATCGATTGAAAAACTCACCTGTATAATCGTCTTTTTCAAAACCTGGAGTTTTTTTTACTTCAATAGGATAAAGTATCCAACCGAAAGGTCTCTCTGGCGGACGTTCGAAGATTATACCCTGGAACCTAGAGGGCGATCCGATACGCGAGATTTCAACCGCAGTCATCCATTCTCCGTAGCCTATCATATAATACCTGTTGCCATCCACGACTGCCTCGTCGATATAGGAAATGTAGCTCAATGGTGAGTCGATCCAGCGAACCACTTTGTCTCGATTTACTGCATCTTCAAGAGATGCAAACACCGGAGCATTCTGTCTGACAACTTCTCCGTAGCGGACGTCTAAATGAAGTAACGTTCCCTCAGGTGATTTCCCAGGTATTCCTTGCAAAGGGAATAAAACACCTAAATTTGCCATCCGTTCAAGATAACTAAACGGGCCTAAACTAGAACATCTGCTTATGTCTAAATTGTGGCGGTTGGGCAAACATAAGACTGATCCGTTGTGGGGTTCCTCTTCGCCAGAGTGAGCCAAGTCTTCAGCGTAAGAATAAGTGGTATCCATGAGCGAGATGATAAATATTATAATAACCACAATCAACTGAAAACCTGTGTGGTGGCTTTGATATCCTTGACTCTGAAGGGGAAAAATATGGATTGATGTCATGTTCATGAGTTACTTTTAAGAATAATTTACTGAAATATGTCGTGTATTTGACAAAGGGTTCCAGGCAGATTATAGCACGATATATACCTTGTTATGTTCGGGGATGGTATTACTTGACACAGAATAGTGCTTATGTTAAATTAGGTTCACATTAAAAATCTTTCTAAGTGATCTGATTTCTTGGAAAAAACCTATTCATTATCAAATAGAGCGCAAACGCCAAAGTTAAATAAAATCCCAATATATTTTTCATTTTGATAATTCCGATAATTTTATTTTGCAGCTCACAATAGTCATACCTACGTATAACGAGGCAGAAAACCTGCCAAAGCTTATCCATGCGTTATTCTCACAACCGCTTGAGAATTTAAAGGTACTTGTGGTAGATGATAACAGCCCTGATGGAACCGGAAAAATTGCTGAAGATTTGGTTGATGAATTCCCAGGACGAATAACTTTACTCAAGCGACCTGCAAAATTAGGTTTGGGAACTGCTTATATCTCTGGTTTTAAGCTTGCGCTGGAGTATGGAGCTGAAGCTGTTGGTCAGATGGATGCGGATTTCTCTCATCCCCCACGCAAAGTGAAAGAGTTGTTACATGCAATTGACACTTGTGATCTGGCTTTAGGATCCAGGTATGTTCCTGGTGGTAGCCTGGACAAAGATTGGCCTTTGTGGAGAAAAAGTTTATCAAGTTTTGGTAATTTTTACGCCCGGACAATTTTACGCCTGCCAGTCAGAGATACAACCGGGGGTTTCAGGGTTTGGCGGAGGAGAACATTGTTAGGAATTCCACTAGAACGTGTCCGTTCAAACGGCTATGCTTTTCAAATAGAAATGCTTTACATAGCATACCGGTTGGGTTATACATTACAGGAGGTGCCTTTTTATTTTGCTGAGAGAGATTGGGGGATGTCAAAAATGTCGTTAAAAATCCAGATTGAAGCGACCCGACGGGTTTGGGAATTACTGTTTGACTATAGAGATTTGAGACCAATTATGTAAGTATTTAAAAAAGTCAGGGGGAGATCATTTTCATACAGCCAGCAGATGATATGAAAATACAAGTTTTTTCCATTCGGCAATGCTGAGTGTTTCTGCACGCCGATGTGGATCAACCTCATTCATTTCTAACCAACGTTCAATCTGGGTAGAAGATGATGGCAAGCTGGTTGTTAAAGCGTTCCGGAGTGTCTTGCGTTTTTGGCTGAATCCTGCGCGAACCAGGAGAAAGAAGGTGCCCAAGTCTGGGGGAGGGATTGATGGTTCTGAGTAAATATCGATCCGGACAATAGATGAATCGACATTAGGAGTTGGATAGAAAGCTTCTGCTGGGACATGTGTGATTATTTTCGGACTGCCAAAAACCTGGACGCTCAAAGCAAGCAAGTTTTTGCGCTCCTTTGCGCATACCCTTTCCGCTACCTCACTCTGAACGGTTAAAACGATACGCTTTGGACGAGTTCCGGCTTCTAATAAGTGACGGATTGTTGCAGATGTAATATAGTAGGGAATGTTAGCAGTTACAAGGTATGGTCGACCTTTGAGAAGCTCTGTTGGATTTATATTAAGTATGTCTCCTTGAATGACATCGACATTGGAATATTGGGATAGAACGCTTCTCAGCAGGGGGATCAGTTGGCTATCGACTTCAACTGCTATTACTCTCTTGGCAACAGCTGCAAGATATCGGGTAAGATTTCCTAAGCCTGCTCCAATCTCGAGCACAATATCATCTGAGGATATTTCGGCTGAATCTAATACCTGATGAATAGCTTTTGAATCTATTAAAAAATTTTGCCCAAGTCGTTTTTTGGGTTTCAGCCCATATTGGTGTAATAAAAGTGGGATATTTAAATGTGGCAGATTCAAGGGATTATCCAAGCGATGTTCTCTGGAGGGGGCCATAAGAAGTAAACGGTTACATTCCTGCTCCAATGTTCATAATCATCGTCGCTGTATCCCAAATCGATTATCCGCCCATGAACGCCACCACCAGTGTCAGCTGCCAGAGCTTCGCCATAACTGGGAACATACAAGCGTGTACCTAAGGGAATATATCTTGGATCAACAGCGACTAGACCTTTTCTTAAAGGTAATCCAGAGGCGGTAATCGTTCCTCCAGCGCTGGTTGGGTTGTAAGAAACAGCATACATATCCAACGCTCGCCAATATTGGTATGATCCATCTGGGGTATCTAATGTACGGGGAACGATCATGGTACCGTAACCAATAATGCGAGGTTGGGGATGTTTGGTGATAAATTTATCTTCCACCTGGTGCATTACTGGTTCACCATCTTCTAAACGGGTGCGAAGACGTTGTATTGCCAATCCAAATTGACCGGCTTCTACAATGGTTTGATTATCAATTTCTAAATCGGATTGAGGTTGATACTCGATTGGGAATGGGATTGTTTCGGTTTCTATGGTGATTATTTCTTCTACACGAACCAAACTAACCATTCTATCTTCAGGTATGGGGTTCTCAGCAGGTGGGGAAGTATAATCCTGACCTTGTAAGGGAATCCCATTTTCTGCCAATCCTTCTGCAATGCTTTTGGCAGTAGTTCGAAACTCATACCAGTTATCATTGCTATGGACAACGAATTCATGTGATGATTCTAGGCCTACTTGGGTGATGACACTTTCTAGAGGGGTTGTTGGGGGAGGATCTAGTATGTCTCCTTGCAATAAGGAAATTCCTTGTTCCCATAAGGCTTGGCCCAATGTGGCAGCAGTTGAGTAAACCGTGTAAATTTTTTCATCTCTAACAATAGAAATCTGTGAAGGTCGAATTATTTGCAGACTGTAGGTTTCAGCATATGAAAGAGGTTTGTCAGCAGAGACCTCTTGACCATTGGTAAGTACCACATCTTCTGGGTTTATAGTGATATTTGCCTCTTGAAGAAATTCAGCAGGTTTTCGCTGAGTTGTAAGGATTGTCTGCTCTATTCCATCTACCTGGATGAATACTTGCATACTTTGTTGGATGGATACAGTGTCGCCATCATTAAGCCACGAGGAAATGTGTGGAGAAATTTGATCTTCTTCTCTCACGGCTAGATTTTCTTCACGGAGAAATTGATAAAGTGTAATGGCAGAGGTTTCGACAGAGAAATTATTTCCATCAATCTCAAGGATAATGGTTTTGTTAGGTTGGAAACTGAGAACCAGTAAGAATGCGACAATCATTATGGCAAGTATCGCTCGTGAAAGGGCTTTATTCATTGTGAATAAATTCTAACAGATTTAACTTTACAGTGTCGCAAGATAAATTGGTTGTCAATTTTGTCAGAACTGTTGCCCATTTCCCTCCTTGGGGATGAATATTTGATATGATTGACATTGCAAATTTTCATTCTACAAATAATTGTGCAGTTATGGTTATTATCGAATAAGATTTTGAGATATGAGATGGACAAGATGGGGAACTTGCCAGATTGGCAGGACCACGATGACATAGAGCTGCTGAAAAAGGCGCAGAGTGGCGAGGCAGATGCGTTTGGTGAATTGTATGAACGCTATTCTCAAGCAATTTTCCGGTTTCTATTTTCACATGTCGACAATAGATTAGATGCCGAAGACTTGACTGAAGAAGTCTTCTTGAAAGTTTGGCGCTCGTTGTCAAGTTATCGTGACCAGGGAGTACCCTTCCTGGCATTTTTGTTTAAGATCGCACGCAACACAATGATCGATCATTACCGGCGGGCTGGGAAGAAAGAGCAGTCATTATCAATCGAAGAAACCTCGCTCCAGCATAAAGGTACTGATCCAGGTGAAGAAGCGATTTCGAATCTTGAGCATGCAGAAATTCGACAGGTGCTCAATCAGTTACGCGACGATTACCGTATGGTGTTAATTTTACGCTTTATAAGCGATCTGACTCCTGAAGAAACTGCCCACACAATGGGTCGAACTGCTGGAGCGGTCCGTGTCCTTCAGCACCGCGCTATCAACGCTGCCAGAGATCTGTTAGAAGTGCGATAAGATCGCAATTTCCTCATTAATGCTTTTGTCTTGTCAATATACCAAGTTTTGATAAGCGCTCAACAGTGCGAATAAGTTCTTACTCACCAGGTTGTTGTGTTGCGACTTAACAAAAATGCAAACTCCCTAAAATAATTGCGAATATTGGAAACAAATAAATTATTATTGCGTTATAGTTATTGCAGGGGAAATTGGGTATGTTTAATAAAGTGCAAAACTACCTGATTTCTCATTAACTGATGGTATGTGGAGAACAGAGTTCATGAATATCTTAAATAAACTCCAGAATCAAAAAATGAGAGGGCAGGGGATGGTGGAATTTGCTCTATCACTTCCGATTCTCCTGGTTTTGATCTTAGGGGTAATTGAAGCCGGACGGCTGTTGTTTGTCTACAGTGCGGTAACCACCTCCAGCCGAGAAGCAGCCCGCTACGGCTCTGCTTCAGGAAGTGGTGGTGGGACAATAGTGAATTATAAAGATTGCGATGGAATTCGCGCGGCAGCCAAACGGCTAGGTTTCATGGCTGGCATTCAAGACGACCACATAAAGATTGCTTATGATCAAGGTCCTGGAGGTGGGGAATTTGCTAGTTGCACGACCGTTTTCGAGATCACAAATCCAGCTATCAGCGAAAGGGTGGAACTGGGTGATAGGGTTGTCGTCAAGGTGAGGGTCCCTTACCAGCCGATCGTTCCGTTGGTAAATTTCTTTGGCTTCACGATTGAATCGGAATCAGTCCGAACACTGGTAAAAGATGTGCCTTATAAATCATCGGTGAATAGTGATTGAATTATGAGTTTGGATGGGTAATAGGTGAGCTATGAGAGGACTTCATAAAAGTAATTCCGAGCGTGGACAGAGTCTGGTGGAGTTGGCAGTCTCACTGACTTTCATATTATTACTCCTTTCTGGCGTGGTTGACCTGGGTAGGGCATTTTTCACTTACATGGCTCTGCGGGATGCTGCCCAGGAAGGTGCTTTGTACGGGTCGATCGATCCGGGAGATACTTATGGAATAGAAACCCGCATTTATAACAGTTCAAACATGCTGAGAAACCTAAAGAATGATCCTGGTGCGACAACAACCGTGCAAGTCATACCTTTAGGTAGTTCATGTGCCGGGAATGGCATTGAGGTACATGTCGCTTATAACAATTTTCCTTTAACCATGCCATTTATGGGTACCATTGCTGGGCATCAAACCATTCGGATAAATGCGACTGTCACAGACACGATACTCTCACCAATCTGTGGGCAGTAATATGCGAGGAGGATCACGATGATGATAAGGAAAAAAAAGAGAGAAAGTGGACAGGTCTTAGTCCTATTGGTTTTGGCAGTTGTAGGTTTGATGGGTTTTGCAGCCCTGGCAATTGATGGAGGGATGGCTTATGCAGATCGCCGTCAAGCTCAAAATTCAGCTGATGCCGCCTCCTTAGCCGGTGGTTCAGCAGCAGCTTTGTGGATGGAGCAGTACGGGATCACCTTTGAGAACTTCAATTGTAAAATTTTCAACGAATGGAAAAATAACGATAATAAAACAGGTAAAGAATTGGCAGAAGACGCAGCTATCGATCGAGCTGGGTCGAATCAATTTATCATCGAAAGCGGGTTGCATAATCACCACGGTGTGGAAGTTACCTGTGTAAATTTCTTCAACGGTGCATTCTATGAACGCTATATCGATGTCACTGTCGAGATTACTTCCGAGACAAACACTGCATTGGTGCATCTGGTTTATGATGGTCCCACAAAGAACCAAGTGGCAGCCGTTACGCGCATCCGCCCTCATGCTCCACTTGGTTTTGGCCAGGCAATCATTGGTCTAAATGACCAGGGTTGTGATGGTAATAATAATGGAGTCATCATCCACGGGAGCACAGACATCAACATCAATGGAGGTGGTATATTCTCTGCCGGCTGCTTGAGGTTCATGGGCGCTCAAAGTGTAAATGTTAATGTAAACCCACCGGTATTTTCCTATGTTGAGGAGCTGTCCATGTCGGGCAATGTTAACCTAAATGGATCTCCAAACCAGGTCCCCAGCGGAATTATGCCCGAGGATTATCTCTATGTTCCTGCTCCAGATTGTGACCAAGTGCCACACTACGGAAACCCCAGTAATGCTTACAACAACAACGCCGGAGGACATATTCCTCCAGGGAATTATACGCGCATAAAATTTAACAGCGCAGGCAGTTTGCAAGGTGGGGGATTATACTGCATGAATGGGGATTTTGATGTCGGTAATAATGATTTGAGTATAGAACCATCAGATGATGGCAAACTAGGGGTGACGATTTATCTAATCTCAGGGAACTTTATAACCGGTGGAAATGGTGAAGTGAACCTCAGTGCCCCCCCCAGCAATCCGGATCCTTATCCAGCCATCCCTGGAGTATTGATATTCCTGGCTGAAGGCAATACTGGTTTGGTTTCTTTGGCGGGTAATTCTGTTTCTTCCTTCGAAGGAACAATCTACGCTCCCTCAGGAACAATCGAGGCATATGGTACACCCGGGCACGAAGCTACTTTTTTCACCCAATTCATTGGCAAGAATGTTAAGGTTGGTGGTAATGCCCGCATTGATGTAAATTACCAAGGAGGTAAAGTTTTCAGGATACCGACCTTGTTGAACCTGCACCAATAAATTTCTTTGCATTTGGGATCGAAAGAGAGTCGAAAGGGCTGCCAAATTTTTGGCAGCCCTTTCCAATTAAATTTATCCTTGCCTCCTGAAAATAACAAGCCGCCGGGCAGGCAACCAACGGCACCCAGAGGGACTCACTTACCGTTGCTTCCTCTCGGACCTGGCGGGGTTCGCAAGTTTCTGCCGCGTTGGACCAACCCGGAGGCTTACAGGTGAGGATAACCGATGTCAAAAGCCCTGTCAATCTTTTTTGGGTGAAAAAGAATGCAGTATCACCCCACCAATGACGATCGCAACCAAGACAGCAGATCCAATCACCAATCCAGGATTACTGCTTGTGCTTTCGACCAAGTTAGGATCGATTGTGTCCTGCAAACGCAGGTATGTGTTCAAAGCAGTAAAGATAAATGTATCCATCAAAGCGCAAGAATATGTTTGAAAAATTTCAAGGTCGGATATTATTCCTGCTCCATCAGGAAGAAAATTAGGTCTTCGAATTGTTGCTCAGTCATCCTATCACCAAAGCCTTCAGGCATTATATCAGGATACCCTTCAACAGTGTGAATTCGGGGGAAAAGAATGGATTGGCGAATATATTCTTCTGCTGATAATTCTGGAATACGAGTTTCAGCTACCGTAGTAATGTCGTTTAGAGGTGGTCCAATTGTGCTAACGCTGATCCCTTCAAGAGCATGGCAGCCAGCACATCCCATGTCGAGGAAAACCCTACGTCCGCGCAGGAAGGGATCGTCCTCTTCTTCGGGGGGAGGCATTGGAGTTGGAAAATCTGGCATGACCACTTCCCCCAATGCAATTGGTTCGAAATTCATGATGAAGGCGGTTATGGCGCGAATTTGGTCCATTCTTAAAGGTCCACCGTAATTTTCTGACCAGGCAGGCATGGCTGGAACTCCATAACCCGCGTATTGGTTTGGTCGAGTCGAGGTGATGCGACCACTAGAGATCGTTGCCTGAATATAATCCTCCATTGTCCCAGCCCAACCTAATTGATTCAGACGTTCAGTGAAGAAATATCGATCGTTGAGTGCAGGAGCTAATCCAACTCTACCCTCGGCGTTATCACCATGGCATTCACTGCAGTTAAGTTCAAATAAATATGCCCCAACCTCAATCGCTTCTGCCTGTTGGCCTTGAGAATACCTAGCCATACGGTTCTCTTCTTCGAGGCCATAAACGATCAGTGCGATTGCAGTGAATACAACGAAAATTGTTCCAAGCAAAATCTCCAGGTTTGCACGGTTCATAATACCTTAATGATCTCCTTGTTGATTTTAGTGTCCCAGTCGGTTTTCATGAAGGAAAATTTGCTTGTCATATTCTCTTGGTTCTCCAGTTTCCGGGTCATTCCAGAAAATTTGTGGTGTTACCCGTATAAGATTATATTGCCACATCTCAATGGTTATTAATGCCCTGACATTCGGTAGCGCACCACTTTCCTCCGCCGCGTTGATCTTCTGGGTAAATTCAGCGAAGACTGCTTCAAATTCGGGACAGCCAAAATCCAATTCGGGACACATTCTTGAAGGTTGGTTTACATTTACTTCGTATATACCGGGGTATAGCTGCTCGAAAGGAACACTGCGCAGTGGTCCAGTGCCTTCTTCTGGTGCAAGGTCTTGAACGATCCTAGTGGCTGGTGGTAATTCGATCCCCCATTGTGGTAGCCCCATATACGTCAATACGACCAGGACCAAGGTGACTAAGATACCTAATCCGATAGCTAGTGGGCGTTTAAACATCGATCGGTGGGGATTGCGATCGAGATACGGTACTGCAAACAGTATGCCAAAGATGATGGTCGGAAGAATGATCCCCATCAAGGTTTTATCACCGATTTTCAGCATACCTTGCAGCCATAAGAAGTACCATGGAGCCATCGTGTCCAGAGGTGTTTGTTGGGGGTTGGCAATATGCTCCAGAGGAGCGCCTCCATAGAAAAATGCAGTAAAGACAACCAAAAAGAAAATTCCTAAACTGATCAAGAACAGCTCATGAGTAAGAAGGTCAGGGATCAGGTCAATGCGTTGCTTGCCGGCTTTTTCTTCTTCTTTCTCTACCAGACCTTCTTCGTATTTGGCGGGTAGTGAGATGCCGTGTTCTCGAGAGACTTTATAGTAGTGAATGCTGATGAACCATATCGCCAATAGTGGTAGAAGCACAACATGCAGCAAGTAGAACCTCAATAGACCTCCGTGCCCAATATCAGGAGCGCCGCGTAATAATAAGTTGACCTCCTCACCAAATAAAGGTGCCGCTTCAGCCATGCTGGTGCCGATGGTTACTGCCCAATAAGCCAGCTGGTCCCAGGGCAACAGGTAACCACTGAAGCTGAGACCCAGGGTTATCAGCAGTAACACCATTCCAGTCAGCCAGGTAAAGGAGCGTTCCTTCTTATACGAACCAGTGAAGTAAGTTCGTAACATATGGAGCACAGTGAAGACTACCATTGCCTCAGCGCCAAAACGGTGCATATCGCGCATCAAATTACCGAAAGCGACATTGCTCCTGATAATTAAAATTGATTGGTAGGCTTCATCAGGCGAAGGTGTGTAATAAATCATCAGAATTACACCCGTAAGCGAGACTATGGAGAATAAGAATGCGGTGATAAAGCCTAAACGCAGGGTATGTGAGAAGAAAGTGCTCGCTCTTTGATAATAACGAGGGCGAATGTGAAATAGAAAACTGGTGGTGTGGACTTTGTAACGCGGGTTTGGTTTTTCAGTTGGGGGATCTCCTCGTAAAACCGCACGCAGTTCGTCTAGTCCAAGGCCGGCGGTGATTATGCGGGTGCGATGATCTATCGCTTTGAGTGCTTTTTGACGGATATCTTGGATATTTAAGGTCTTTAACATTAATGCTCCCCAGCGAAGTTTGAGTTGAGATAGTGTGAATTATGTCCTGGGTGGACCAAGAACACGACGACCGGTATCGACCTTCACCATTGCAGTAGGGTCGTCTGGCACAGGGACTGGCTCGCCCGTTTCGGGATCAGTCTCAGCCAGGATTTGACCATCCCGGCTTTCAATCTGGACCACGAAGCGGTCAAGTGAGCGAGGAGCTGGTCCTTCGATGAAGGTGCCATCAGGTTCGAAGGCTGAGCCGTGGCACGGGCAAAGGAACATATCCTGCTGGGATTCCCAGTTGTAAAGGCAGCCGAGGTGGGTACAAACCGTATAGATTGCCATTACACCTCTCTCGGTGTTACTCAGCCATAATTTCCCTTCGGGTACTATCTTTGGTTCCGATCCGGGTGGCGGTAAACTGCCGACCTCACCGAGGTTAAAGACGCCACCAAATTCACCTTCTCTGAATCTAGGCATCGTAAAAAGAAAGGTGACGCCTCCTACACTAAGGGATAAAAACCCAAGCGAGACCAACCAGGCAAAGTTTAGGAATTCACGGCGGTTTATGGGTGTTTTGTTTTGGGTTTCAATAACTGCTTCCGCAGCCATGTTTTCTTCTCCTATCCTTTCCAGTTTCGATATTCCCCTATTATAGTATTATAAACCATATAAGTAGATAAATAAGATAAGACTAGTACCATCTATTTCTGCATGAGTTTACCAAATTTAACTGAGATGCGCTATACGTCAGGACGGATATTGAAAGTGTGATTTACAATTTCCAAAAGGATGATTGCCGAATCACCCGTGAAACTGGTTCATCGTTTGGTTGGTAGCTTTGTGATAAGTTCCGCAATATGTATGGTATCATCTTTCAAGCATTAGAAAATTACATATCTGGAAGAAAACGATGACAATTTTTGAAATACATGCCAGATTGGGAAATACTGTATTATTATTTGCGGTCCTAATGGCGATTTGGGGAGCTTGGCGTTTTCTAAAGGGTCAGGGTCTGGTATCAAGTTATTGGGGTGCAATGGTGATTGCCTTATTGTTGATCCTTTCTCAAGGTGGGCTGGGAGCTTATCTTTGGTCGATAGGAGCCCGGCCAGGACAAGGGGGCATGCATATACTCTATGGAGTAGTGTCTCTTCTGCCTGTTCCTTTGGTTTATGTGTATACAAAAGGTAGGGAAGGGCGTCCGGAGATGTTGATGTACACGGTGGGCTTTCTGTTCATCGTGGGGCTGATCTTGCGAGCGATATCAACAGGTGGGGTATAAACGCCATCCCTTTGAAAACCGAAATGCGAAAGTTGATGCGCATATCTTTCCGTGAAGCAGATGAGGTGTATTTCCGCTTTCGAGCTGCTTCTCTGCCCTACACTCCAGTATCATTGTGGCTCTGGAAGTTAGGAGATGAAACGGTGGAGGACTACGAATAAATTCACAGAGCATGCTTTATAAAAGGTTTGAAAATTCGTGATATACAGCGGCAATTGAGGTAGAGATCCAGCGGGTATGGAAACCCGCCCTACAGGGTTTTCACCTTTTCAAAGAGGGCAGGGTGGGATTCGAACCTGCATCAGCAGATTACATGTGTAGTAGGTTATCTCATTTTTATGAAAAGGTCGTGTTTCTATCTCGAATCCATTGGCGTATAAGATTTCTAAATTGATAAAGGTGGTCTAATCGTTGTAAATTATCATAGACAAGATCCCAATCCACGCTTATATATTCGTGAACCAAGATATTTCGAAAGCCAGTTATAGGCGCCAATTGACGCGCAAAATCCATCGGTATTATTCCCAATTCGCCCAAGATCAGGATCGATTCAAAATAATCTACCGGCTTCCGAGCATTTTCTAGTGCAATAATTCGGTGGCAGATATCGATACATGATTGTGCAGCAATTTCTAGATTTCGCTCTACGATGTCGCGTAAATATGCATCTGTATCGAAGAATTCACGAGGCTTATCTTTAAAGGGTTCTAATCTGGCTAATCGTTCGCTCAGTTCGTCTAAGCGCCTCTCGATACCGCTGAACTCGATGTTCATCTCCTTTTCCTTCCAAGATTTCTTGGCGCTGGTTTCGCAAGACGCATAGGAAATCCCCATATCTGCTAAGAACTTGCGCCTCGAATTCGATGCGTAAGTAATTATCTTTCTGGTAGATGCAAATTCCTTGGGCAATTACCGCATAGGCTAATTCTATTGGAGCCTTATTGAGTGCGATGACTTCTATGCGATGTGAAGGGAATTTCTTACTCATCTCACTGGATAGCTCTAAACTTAGTGATACTGTATCTTCATTATTCTGAAACAGTATCGCAATGTCAATATCGCTCAGTGGTCCTGTGGTCTTATTGGCTTGTGACCCAAACAAATAAGCTAATAGTACATGTGTATTTGTTGATAGAATAGCACGTGAATCTTTAAGAATGGTCTCAATTTCCATTTCTATGAGATTATATCATCTAGATAACAATCATATCTCTATGTCTGCTCAGAGACCCACATATTAGGATATGACACAATCGACAGGGACGATGGAGACTGCGCCTGTCCAAAGTGCGGGATTTATACGCAAAGAAAGTCCGTAGCAACACCAAGGGGTATCTAGTAGAACCGAATAAAGTAGCGTTGGGTATTTATATATCACCAGCGGTTTCATCAGCGACTTAATGGCGACCTGCATTTTGAGTATATAAAAAAACGACCCCTGCCAGGGATTTGCCTGCAAGGGTCACACGCGCAGCGGAGAGGGTGGGATTCGAACCCACGGAGCCTTACGGCTCACGCGCTCTCCAGGCGCGCGCGTTAGGCCAGACTACGCTACCTCTCCAGAAATTACCAGCTGAATTTCTCTCTGCTGGCAGACGGAATTATATCATAGGCATCGATCGCGCTTCAAGTTACCTGGGTGTGCTTTTTTCATAAATGACCAGTGAATCATCCCAGGTGCGCTCAAAACCAGCTTCGGTTAATGCTGCCTGTATTTTTGGCTGAAGGGGAGCAAGCCAGCCGACACTCTTGTGCCCTGATCCTGCCCCCTGGCGGCGGTAATCCAGGAGGCAATCGCTAAGATCCTCCAAAGTACAGGCGAGCAGCTGGAGGAGGGGATAGCGTCGTTTTCCTTCCCACTCATCACGGAATATCAATAATCCCCGCCTGTTTCTCCACCACCAGGCTTCATTTCTTGTGATTGTTTGCATAAGATGTGCGGCTGAAGGGTTGGACCACTCCCAACCATGATCCATCAAACCAAAACTAAGCTGGTAGAGAGGGCTTGTATGGATAATTTCCAAAGCATCAGATACTTGCTTGTCATTCAAAGGGGTAAAAGCAGTCACCTGTTGGGCAAGGGTAGGGGCTTCGTACATGGTAAACTCAGCAATTTTTGAAAACTGATCACGTGCGCATAGATGATGAATTTGACTGCGGGTGGACGCTGTCCCCAATCGAATTACACCGCTGGCATTACGCTGCCAATAATCGAGAATATAGGCATGCAGGTGGGAGGCGATTCCACGACCCTGGAATTGTGGATTGACGCGTAAACCTTCTAACCACCATTCATGTGAAGAGAGCGGCTTCAAGCGACCGATCCCAGCCACCTGACCGGCATATTCAGCTACTGCCAGGAATCCCTGGTAGTCATGCAGCCATTGTTCCCATACATGAGGTATATAATCTTCTCCCTCCCAAATTTTACTTGTAAACTTGATAACCTCAGGGGTATCTTTAGGGAGTGCTGGACGGCAGAGGATGGCAAATAAGTCTTCCGGTTTCATTTTCCAATCGCTGGATATGCAGCCTTATTCTGGGAACATTTGGGCATAAATCTCTGGTGCATACTGAGAGACCATATCGGAAGAAATGCAATTCTCGCGGCAGATCTGGGCATAGAGGTCAGCGCTAGGGCGTTTACGGCGAGCTTGAGTTTCAGTGTCCAATTCCCACAACCCGAACCTCTGCGTCCAACCACGTTCCCATTCAAAGTTATCCACCAGAGTCCAATGGAAGTAGCCTTTTACCGGCCAGGTGAAATTAACTCCCCGCCAGAGCTGGTGGATGTGTTGAAGCAGGTACCTGGGTCGCAGGTGGTCGTCACTATCTTCAACCCCGTTCTCGGTGATGATGATGGGTTTTTTGAATTGTAGAGCCCATTTGAGAGCTGTAAACAAGCCTTCAGGCTCATTGGCGATGAAGCCGTTGTCACTTAGGTCGGCATCAGGGGGGTAAAACCTTCTACCAAACATTTCCCCCACCTTAAACAGGTTGAAAGACACACGATCGCAGGTGTAATAATCTATTCCTAAGAAGTCCTGGGTGTTCTTTGCCTGAGGGATGCGTTTTACAGTCACCGGAAATCGCAGCACACCATCGCGCAGAGCTACCGGAAACAGGTCATTAAACAGGCGGCTCTGTAATCTGGCGACCCAGACATCTGGTGGAAACCAGGGCTTGGCTGGCACAAACCCGCGGTAATTGGTGGCAATGCCCACCTGCGCCTGGGGTTGAATCTTGTGGATAAGGTGATATGCAGCCGCATGAGAGTTAATCATATTCGTGGCAACTCGAATTGCATTTCGCAAATCTTTTTTGCCGGGGGGAAATTGCCCCAGGACGTAGGCAAAAGTTAGCAGTACATTGGGTTCATTGATGGTCACCCATGAAGAGACATACTCCTTTAAGGCATCTACAACCTTCCCCACGAATTTTTCGAAATAGTTGGGAATGAGATCATTTTCCCAACTTCCCGATTCTGATAACCAAATTGGGTCGCTGAAATGGTGCAAAGTCACCATGGGGGTGAGACCCCGCTCAACCATGCCGCGCATGATCTCGCGGTAATGGTCGATAGCTGATTCATCCCAACGATTGGGGGCAGGTTGTATGCGGCTCCATTCGATAGATATGCGGTGAGCGTTTTGATGGCTTTCAACCGCGCGGTCAAGGTCTTCGCGCCAGCGTCCACTCCACCAGTCGCAAGCTAAACCAGATTTGTGATCGTGGAGTATGTTTCCAGGTTGTTGCTCCCATTCCCACCACTGGCTATTGGTGTTATTTCCTTCAACTTGGTATGCAGCGGTGGCAGTGCCCCACAAGAAGCCTTTGGGGAAGTAGAAGGTTGCTGAGACCATCTTGTTGTCTATTCCTTGTCTTAATTTTTAG
>JACUUU010000245.1 GCA_014859065.1 Anaerolineales bacterium | reverse complement strand
ATGTTTGAAATAAGCCGGTTCACCGGTGAATCGTTGTCCATGCTCGGGGTATCTCTGGTACGCGCGCCGCCAGAAATCTGGCGTATCGGTAACATAGGAATAGGCGCTCTCGATAACGACCGCTGATTCTTCAGCAGCTCCCAGGATAAAAGCTGCGCCGCCTGCCCCGGCGGTAAATTCCAACGCATCACCTGGACGACCTTGAGCGATGTCCATACCGATTGCCAGGGCATAGTCCGCCATCCCAGAACCCACAAACCCCATGGCAGCCACCATGGCTTCAGTGCCAGCTTTGCAGGCAAATTCCCAATCAGCAGCCTGCACGTTGGGAACCGCGCCAATCGCTTCGGCCACAATGGTAGAAGTAGGTTTAACTGCATAAGGGTGCGATTCTGACCCAACCCAGACAGCGCGTATCCCTGTGGGTGGAATCCCGGCGCGTGCCAGAGCGTTGCGGGCTGCTTCGATGGACATGGTCACGACATCCTCGTCTATGCCGGCGACAGCTTTCTCTTTGATTGGTAAACCCCCTTCGCCACCTGACCAGATTCGAGCAACCTCGCTGGCAGGCAGGCGGTAACGGGGAATATAAGCACCGTAACCGATTATGCCGACAGGTTTTGTTGGCTTCAATAAGACATTTTCACTCATAGGTTATTCGCTGCTCCAATAATTAATTAATGAAAGCATAAGTGCTGAACGAATGTGAAAAATCCTGTTTATTTGACGTGGCAGTTGTCATCTGCTTCCCATTCAATCAGTTGCAATCGTTTTGCCAGTTTTGTAGTATCTCCTCTGCCCGGTCGATGCGGATGACTTTTTCATCGACTAGTTGCTGTGCCAGCCGCGGAATCAATTCTCCCTTTGCGCCTGCAGCGATTGCCACCTGCCTGGCATGCAATGCCATGTGACCGCTTTGTATCCCTTCAGTGGCTAATGCCCGTAGAGCTGCAAGGTTCTGTGCCAGACCAACCGACACGATTACTTCTGCCAGTTCAGCCGCGCTTTGGATGCTCATTAATTTGAGGGCAGTAGCTGCACCTGGGTGCACCCGCGTAGCTCCACCCACGATCCCAACCGCCATAGGCATTTCCAGTTCACCGACCAGATTGCCATTTGCATCCTTACTCCAGGTGCTCAAAGAAGTATAACGACCACTCCGGGCAGCATAAGCGTGTGCGCCTGCTTCCACCGCTCTCCAATCGTTCCCGGTTGCAATAACCACAGCATCCACACCATTCATGATCCCTTTGTTATGTGTGGCTGCTCGGTAAGCATCTGCAGCCGCGAATGCCCAGGCTGCGATAATCCCCTCACGTACTTCTTCAGCCGAGAAATCACCGAATCCTAGTTGTGCCAGCGGGATAGTGCAGTGGGCGCGTGCCAACCGGCGGTCTGCCAGGTTAGAAAGTATCCTTAGCAGGACGCGTCCACCGGTGATCGATTCGATCAATGGGCTTAATTTTTCAAGAGCGGAATTTATTGTATTGGCACCCATCGCGTCGACAACATTATAGATGAGATGCAATACCAGGAACGGCCCGATCGGGGAGTCCTCTATGACCCTGAATTCAAGGTCACGGGCGCCGCCTCCGAGGCGGAGCAGCACCGGGTCGCTTTGGCTGGCTTTCTCGAGCAGGTAACCCTTGTTGTCGAGGAGTTTGGCTCGGGCTGAGTCCATATCGGCGATATCCAGGACCTGGATTTGGCCGATCATTTCAGGCGCTGAAGCGGAGGCGGTGAATCCGCCGCCTTCTCGGGCGAGCTTCGCCATGTAGGAGGCACCAGCAACTACGGAAGGCTCCTCAATTGCCATAGGCACGAGCACATCGCGGCCGTTTATGAGGAAGTTGAGGGCGATGCCGAGGGGTAAGCCGTGGACGCCGACCACATTCTCGATCATTTGATCGGCTCGGGAGGTGGATAAACCCCCTTCGGGAGCGAACGTGGCTAATTCGGCGGCTGTCAACCCGGATCTAGATACCAGCTCTTTGAGCCTCTCCTCCAGGGTGAGGTTGTAATAGCCGGGGATGCGAGATGATTTCGATTGGGCGTTCATGCTTTCAACAATAGCCGCAAATTTCTGGCAAAAACTATCAAAATCCTATAAGCATCATCAAATTTAGGGTAAAATTAAGAAGCGGCGAGGAATACCCCTATGGAATTATTGACGAGAGAACAACTGGAAGAACGTCTGGCGGCTTTACATCAGGCAAGCCTTGAGGTTGTACAAGATTTATCGTTAGAGAACGTGTTGGAGCGCATCATTCATTTAGCCAGCCAGCAAGCGCAGGCGCGTTATGCTGCCTTGGGTGTAGTGGATGACAGCGGCAAGATGGTGCAATTCATCCCCGTCGGGCTAGAGGAAGAGGAAATCGCCGTAATCGGTCATCCCCCGCTTGGAAAGGGGATGATTGGGGCATTGATGGACGAAAGGCGCACGATCCGCATCCCGGATATTGCCAACGACCCACGCAGCTACGAGTTTCCTCCCCATCATCCGGAAATGGGTTCGTTCCTCGGTGTCCCGATTGTATTGGGAGATGAGCTGCTGGGGGTGATCTATCTTACCGACAAAGAAGATCGATCTGAATTCAACCAATTTGATGAACGCGTCATCGAGACACTGGCTGCGTACGCCGCGGTGGCGATCAATAATGCGCGCCTGTATGAGAAAATGGTCGAACGCGACCAGACGCTGACCAAACGCAACGAAGACCTGGCGCTGATCAACGACCTGGCAGTCTCGTTGACCCAATCTTTGGAGCTGGATGAAATCCTGGAGCGGACGCTGAGCCGGGTGATGAATTATCTGGAGGTGGAGGCGGGGGAAATTTACCTCAGCGAGGACGGCGGCAAACATTTGCGTCTGGCTTTGCACCAGGGGGAGGCGCCGGATGCGTTTTGGACGCGCGACCGCTTCAACCTAGGTGAAGGCTATATCGGCAGCGTGGCGAAAACCAAGAAACTGCTGGTAAGTTACAACCTCAAAAAGGACCTGCGCTACCTGCGCCAGGCGGTGATCCAAGCCGGCTTCAATTGTATTGCCTGCATCCCACTGATTGCGCGCGGCAACCTGGTGGGGGTGATGTCGATTGCGAGCCGGGATAAAGGCAATCTGGATGAGAGGCGAATATCTTTTCTGGCATCGATTGGGGTGTGGGCGGGGATCATGATCGAGAACGCGCGCCTGCACCGGCAGGCACGCCGCCTGGCGGTCCTGGATGAACGCGAGCGCATCGGGATGGATTTGCATGACGGCATCATCCAATCGATCTATGCGGTCGGGTTGGCGTTGGATTTTGCCAGGAACGCGGTTAAGGACGAACCTGAGTCGGCCAGCCAGAAAATCGACCAGGCGATCGACGGGTTGAACAACGTCATCCGCGATATCCGCACCTACATCCTGGATCTGCGACCCAGACAATTTCGCGGGGAAGATTTGATGGCTGGATTGCAGCTGCTGGTGGATGAGTTTCGCGCCAATTCGAGCGCGCAGGCTACCATCGTAAGCCCGAAGGATGGGCTAGTGAACGTGCCCACCGTCAACGCGACGGCGCTATTTCATATCTGCCAGGAAGCGCTGGCAAATGTGGCAAAACATTCCAAAGCGGGTCAGGCTCAGGTGCATTTGTGGACGACGCGCGACCGCGTGATCCTGGAGGTCTCTGATGATGGTCAGGGGTTCGACCAGCGTAAAGTGAGCGCCACATTGGGGCACGGGTTGTCGAACATGGTTTCGCGGGCGCGCAAGGTGGGTGGCGACGTCGAGATCAACTCGAATCCGGGGGGCGGGACGAATATACTGGCTTGGGTGCCAAAGCGATCGCTAGGTTGAAAGAAAATCCGGGAGTCATCAGCAGCACAGGTAACGCCAGGATCAAGCAGGTAAGGGCGCTCAGACAGCGCAAGATGCGCCAGTCGAGCGGCCTTTTTGTGGTGGAGGGATTGTTCGCGGTGGGCGAGGCGCTGGAGGCGGCGAGAGAAGCGATGCGGGGGGTGGGACGCGGTGAGACACGGGGGGTGGGACGCGGTGCGGTGCGGGGGGCGGCGTTGAGAGGGGGGCGAGAAAAGGCTCGGGAAGGAGGAGTGGGGGCGGTGCGGAAGGCGGGGGTTGAGAAGGGAGGCGCAGGGGCAGATATATTCCGCCCGCGGGTGGAGGTTGAGGCGGTCTTCTACGCTCCGGAGCTGCTTTCCAGCGATTTCGGGCAGGATGCGGTGAGGGCGGCATCAGACCGGGGGGTGGACTGCCACGCCACGAGCGCAGATGTCTTCCGGTCGATTTCCGAGCGGGAGAACCCGCAGGGCATCCTGGCGGTGGTGAGAATGGGGCCGCAGCAGCTGGGGGAGCTCAATGCGAGCAACTTTCCGTGGGGGGTGGCACTGGTGAACCCGCAGGATGCCGGCAACCTGGGCACGATCGTACGCACGGTGGATGCGGTGGGGGCTGCGGGAGTGGTGGTGCTGGATGGGGGGGTAGACCCTCAGCATCCCAATGCGGTGAGAGCCAGTATGGGGGCGCTGTTCTGGCATGCGGTCGTCAGGGCAACTTTTGACGAGTTTACCAGGTGGGCAGAGCGGCAGGGCTACCACGTTTACGGCAGCTCCGCCAAGGGGGAAAAAGATTACCGCCAGGTGGAGGCTTACCAGCGGCCGCTGATCCTGCTGCTGGGGAGCGAGCGGGAAGGGTTGAACGCCGAACAACGGGGGTTCTGCCATGAGTTGGTGAACGTGCCGATGGGCGGGCGGGTAACCTCGCTGAACCTGGCAGTGGCGGCGGGGGTGCTGCTGTACGCGATGGTGGACAAGGCCGACTGAAGTCGGTTGACTGAAGTCGGTTGGCTGAAGTCGGTTGGCTAAAGTCAGGGTCGACTAAAGTCAGGGGTGGTTAGGGTTAAGGTTTATTGGACTATAAGATACTCATGGATCAATATTATTCCGATACCCACGCAAATATGGAAGCACTGCAGATGCGACTGTTACGCGGGGCACCTCCATGGCGCAAAATGGAATTATTGGTGTCGTTGGTAAATTCATCCAGGTCATTGGCAATGGCGGGAATGCGTGAACGGTATCCAAATGCCAGTGAGGCGGAATTGCGGCGCCAATTTGCAGAGCTGATGCTGGGAACTGATCTGGCACAACAAATTTATGAGGAAGAACAATTGGATGCCATTTGATCTGCTGCAAATTACAACGAAAGTGACAAATGTCCTGAAGCGGTTAGGGGTGCGCTACTTTATAAGCGGATCATTGGCGAGTACGCTTTATGGAATGGTGCGTACAACGATGGATGCTGATGTAGTAGCGGACTTAAATGCGGATCAGATTTCTGATTTTGCCAGTAAATTGAATAACGATTTTTATATAGATGAAGAAATGATTGCTGACACTCGGAGACTATCTCCGAGTTTTAAGTATGCCCCCACGGGGATTCGAACCCCGGTCTTAGCCTTGAAAGGGCTACGTCCTAGTCCCCTAGACGATGGGGGCGAGATGCTGAGTCTGGGTGGTTTTGACCCATGCGGATGAGCGGCATATTTATATCACGGATTGGGTAGAATTGCAATGTTTTTGGGGATTGCCCACCCCACCCCCCCTGAAACACCCCATTTCGCAAACCTTGCTCATGGGGGAGGTAATGGCGCCCCCACCCTGCCTTCCCCCATTTCGCAAACCG
>JACUUU010000244.1 GCA_014859065.1 Anaerolineales bacterium | reverse complement strand
ATGACTTAGCAGCTCTTCAATCCGTTGAGAGCCCCAACCAGTGGAACTGACGACTTGGAAACCGAAGGTATCATATAGTGGTCGCAGCTTGGGGTCATAATTGCGAACGATAATTGCTGGAATTTGATAGACGGTCCGGGCTATGTGAGCTATGACGATATTGAGTGAATCTGAATTGGTGACTACTGCCACGCCATCAGCGGTCTCAATTTTTGCCCGGTGAAGCACATCTTCATCTGTAGCTTCCCCAATAACTGTCCGTCCACGGAAATCTGGATCTAAATTCCTAAATGAATCCACATGATTATCGATCACTGTGATTTCGTGCCCTTTTTGGGACATGGAATAAGCTAATTCAGCACCTAATCTACCACAACCAACGACCAGATAGTTCATGATCACCTCAACCTTATCAGACAATCAGCCACTATTCAATCAACCTGATAGGGCACATCTGTTATTACAATCCCGCGCTTTAATAGTAGTGCTAGACGCAGCCAGAAAGCAGTTTGTGTATGAAGGATGTTATGATACCAACGATGGGGCACGAATTGAGGAACGATTACAGTAATTATCTCATCCGGCTGGCGTTTTTCAGCGATGTTCACGATATACTTCAAAAGTGGCTCTAAGAGCAAACGATAGGGGGATTCGAGCACTATCAGGCGGACACCGTCTCCCCACATTTCCCATTTCGATTGAATCTTACGCGTCTCTTCAGGATCAATAGAAACATGGACAGCTGTAATATCATTAGACAGGGAGTGAGCGTAATAAAGGGCAGCTAACGATCCCCGGTGCACACCACTTATCGGCAATATAACCCTGTGACGAGCGATGCGCAAGGGTTCGCCGTAGTGTTCAAGGGAAAGATTGGAAGCCAGTTGTTTGTAATGGCGGTGGATTAAGGAGAAAAATACTACTAGGAGCGGGATAAGGATTAGAACGATATAAGCTCCATGGATGAACTTTGTGATTGCAAAAACCATCATCACACAGAAAGTAGCTACCGCACCAATGCTGTTGATGATCAGTTTGCTTCTCCAATGTGAATCGTATCTCAAGATAGAACCTGGTTCTTGAACCTCTTGACCCGGGGACAATTTCCCTGCTTTATACCAGCGGTGAGCCATTCCGCTTTGTGAGAGGGTAAATGATAGAAAAACTCCAATAGCATAGAGGGGTATCAATAACGTTACGCTGGCTTGCAGCAGGATTATCAAAAGGGAGGCAATAACTGCCAGGGCAACTATACCTCTGGAATATACCAAACGGCTGCCTCGAAAAGCCATCTGCCGCGGTAAGAATCCATCTTGTGCGAGGATTGCGCTTACTCTTGGAAAATCTGCAAATGATGTATTCGTCGCGAGAATAAGGATAATTGTCGTGCCGGCTATCGTTGCTAGATAAAGGAAATTTTGTTCATGGTAGACTGTTCGAGCGATTTGAGATATGACAGTCTCGTGTGCGGATGGGACAGCACCAACTTGAACTCCGATGAAAGAGATTCCTAGAAATAAGCTGGCTAATATAAAACCCATCCAGATAAGGGTTATTCCAGCATTGCGCCCACGTGGTTCCTTGAAAGCAGTCACACCATTGGAAATTGCTTCGATGCCTGTTAATGCTGCTGTTCCAGAGGAAAATGCTCTGAGAACAACTAGCATTGTGATCGCTTGAGAGGCATGAATGGTTTCCAGGGGTGGTGGGTTAACTACGACTCCAAGAGAGCCACCAAGATATTGATATATCCCTCCAATTACTGTTAATCCCATAACACCAACAAAGAAATAACTGGGAAATGCAACTGCTCGTCCTGATTCGCGGACACCACGGAGATTTATCAATAAGATGATAAAGAGCAATAGAATTGAAAGCCAGACGCGATAAGGAAATAGAGCAGGAAATGCTGACACAATTTGTGCAACACCTGCCGATATAGAGACCGCAGCTGTAAGGATATAATCGGTCAGCAGAGCTGCACCCGCAATTTGAGACGGGATATCTCCCAAATTGTCACGGGCAACGATATATGCTCCTCCACCTTCAGGGTAAGCATGCACAATCTGTTCGTATGACAATATTACAACAGCAAGTAGGATAATTATCGCAATCGAGAGGGGTATCACATAGCTGTATGCAATGGATGTTCCGATGACCAGGATAACCATCATCTCTTGAGTGGCGTATGCAGTTGAAGACAGTGCGTCAGAGGCAAACACTGCCATGCCAATAGCCTTACCTATGGTTTGGTTAGGCGCATCAGCAGTGGGCAAAGGTCGCCCAATCAACCAATTCAGTAGGTTGCGCGGTGGAGGTCCATCATTAACGCGATGCATGATATTCCCCCCTGTTTCGTCATTATTTATCATGAAGTCCAATAATTATCTATGAGGATATAACATTTGATACGGAATCAAAAGTTAGATTGTATTTTATTTCTAACTACCAATCCCGTCAAGATTAGTTTTAGGTTGTGTGTTTTAGATTGTAGACTGTTTGGATAAATTTTAAAGTGTGTTAGCCATCAAGTCGAGTTTCGCCCAAAGTGATCTGCAGCTCAATGGTTTCGCCATCGCGATGGACTTCGAGGGTTATGGCATCTCCCGGAGAATAAGAGAAAAGAGTATTGATAAACGCATGGTCTTCATCCAAGGCAACATCTCCAAGATGAGTAATAATATCACCTTGCTGTAATCCGCCTCGAGCGGCAGGACTGTTTGGGATAACCTCGCTGACAAAAACACCCCACTCAACAGGTAGGTTATAAGACTGAGCGACGCCAGGAGTGATTGCTTGCCAGCGAATACCCATATAGGGGCGGGCGACGTAACCTTGTTCAATGATTTGATCGGCTATTGCGCGGACAGTATTCACTGAGATTGCAAAACCGAGACCCTCTGCAGTTGTCCCGTCGAGCCCACCTCGCACAACAAGAGTGTTGATCCCTATAACCTCACCGGCAAGATTAACCAAGGGACCACCGGAATTTCCCTGGTTAATGGCTGCATCAGTCTGGATTAGATCTTCGAGCATTAAGCCCTGCCGAGCTTCCAGGCTGCGACCGGTGGCGCTGACCACACCAACTGTCACGGTGTTGACAAAATCACCCAGCGGTGAACCGATAGCGATGACCGTCTCACCAACTTTTAGAACGTCAGAATTTCCCAGGACGGCAACAGCCGGCATTTCCCCTTCTGCTTTAAGTACCGCCAGGTCAGCGAATGGATCGGTTCCCGCAATACTGGCAGGAAGTTCGCTGCCATCCGCAAGAAAGACGCTCAGACTCTCCGTGCCCTCGACGACATGATTGTTGGTAAGAATATAACCATCGGTGGTGATGATAACGCCAGAACCACTCACAGTCTGACCAGGAATTGGGCCAATAAACGTCCTTTGTTCGGGCATGATTCCCACTACAGTAACAACTGCTGGGCTAACCATCTCGACTGCTTCTGTTACCGCAGTTTCAATTTCGGTCACAGAAACCTGTAGATAAGAGGGTTGCTCTTGTCCAGGTTGGATAGGCTCGAGAATGGGTTCATCTACTTGCTTTGGTTCTGAATCTCTTAAAGCTGAGTAAACTGCCACACCTCCGGCGACACTTCCAGCCAAGGCAGAAACGCTGGCTACCACTATCAATACAAATGCATAGACAACATAACGCCAGGACATATTTACCTTCCTAAATTCGCCGGCGACCACCGCCAGCTACAAGCATTGCAAAGTACAGCAGTTGCACGACTGCAGTGACCAGAGCAGCTACATAGGTCAATGCTGCTGCATTGAGCACTGAATTGACACCGCCCTGTTCGTCGCGACTCATGACCATGCCGGCATCTTTGAGCAAGCGTTTAGCTCGAGAGGAGGCATTAAACTCTACCGGTAATGTCGCTAATGCGAAAAGAGCCCCCGCGGAAAACGCTGCGACTCCCAACCAGGCAACTTCGATTAAATTCATCAACAAGCCAATCAAAATTAATATCCAACCGAGATTGGAGCCGATATTGACCGCAGGTACCAAGGCAGAGCGCAGCTTCAACGGTGCGTATCCCTCGTGGTCTTGCATTGCATGGCCGAGCTCGTGGGCGGCAATTGCCAATGCCGCAACTGAATTGCTGCCATATACACCTTGGGACAGCCGTAAGACTTTCGAGCGTGGGTCATAGTGGTCAGTCAGGTTACCACGCACTCCTTCTATTCTCAGGTTGTAAAGTCCACCTGAATTAGCCAATCTTTGAGCAGCTTCTGCGCCATTTAAGCGTGTGCGAGCAGCAACTTTGCTCCACTTCCGGTAGGAAGATGAAACATACCATTGGGTAATCAGCATTAGGATGATGGCTGGAGCCATCATTATTAAATAAGTAGGGTCGAAGATCATGTGCTTGTCTCCTAGGTAAACCAGTAAACGAACTTACAGATTCTTATCTCATTTGTGATTCTTTGAGTAAATCGAAATTATTAGTATCCCATAAAATGATGGTTATCATAGTTAAAGACCTGGCTCAATTATCTGGATAACAGCTCCAAAGCTTTTTCAAGTTGAGGGTCTCTTTCAGTCTCCAAATCCTCTTCTGTGATCTCTACCAGGTAGTCAGGAGTCAAGCCTTCGTCTTGGATATGCCGTTCGTTGGGTGTCAACCAGCGGGCAATTGTGACCCGGATTGCTCCTTGCTCATCTGCCAATGGTACTTGATTCTGAACAGAACCTTTGCCAAAAGAAGGTGTACCCACCAATAGACCACGCTCGTAATCTTGGATAGCTCCCGCGACGATTTCAGAGGCAGAAGCTGTACCTCCATTGATCAACACCACCAAAGGTATATCCGCAGCCAGGCCTCGTCCATTGGCGTTGAATGTCGTTCGCGTTCCATCGCCAAAGACTTCATACATCAAGACACCTTCTCTTATGAATTCAGATCCAACATCAATTGCAACATTCAAATAGCCACCCGAGTTATTCCGCAGGTCGAAAATCAATCCATCTGGATTTTCTCGCAAAAGGTCTTGAAGCTCACGGCGTAAATCTCTGTAGCTGGTGTCACCAAAATCGTAAAGCTTGACATAGGCGATATTACCTTCCAGCATTTCGCTTTCAACGCTTGGGATGGTGATTCTGGCACGTCTGATCTCGACATCGAATGGTTCCAAAACACCTTCGCGTTCGATCGTAAGGGTTACTGTTGTATCAGCGGGACCGATTACTTGTCTACGGACTAACTCACCATCGACTCCAGTCATGTCTTTGCCATCGACGCCTATGATCACATCTCCAGGCCTCAACCCTGCCTCTTCAGCAGGTGAATTGGGCATTGGGCTGATGATAACCAGATATTCACCTGTGATGTCCACATAAGCCCCGATACCTTCATAATGACCTTCGAGCATAATGTTTGCTTCCCGAAATTGATCAGGGTCCATGTAGGATGTATGCCTGTCACCAAGCGACTCGAGCATACCGCGGATTGCTCCTCGCATCATGGCCTCACGGTCAACGGGTTGATCGACAAATTGATCTTCGATAATCTGCCAGGATTGCCAGAAAGGAGAAAATAGTGATTTTAAATCGATAGGTGTGCCTGTATCAAGAGCTGTGTCTTGAACGGATGGGGTTCTATCTGTAATGGTTGGTGAGAATACCTCACTCAGAGAAGTATACCTGTCAGGTGAAACTACCCATCCAATAATCAAACCTGTCGAGAATG
>JACUUU010000243.1 GCA_014859065.1 Anaerolineales bacterium | reverse complement strand
CTTGATAACGATCAGCTATATCCAGACATACTTCCTTCAATACATGATCAACTTCTTTGTCTATCACTGCCCTTCTATACTTGGCTGGACAAACAAAATGATAGAGCAATATCGATACATTATGACTTTTTCTGATAAGATGACTCATGCGCCAATCTTATCACGCCGCTAAGCGGCGGGGTATTGAACCCTTTTAGGAATAAATTCGAGAAAAAATCAGCAAAAGAACGATTCGAATTACTTCTAGAATCATTAATCATTCCATTATCCATCCCTGAAGGTTTAACGACTTTAGCAAAGGAAGCGAAATCTAAAAATATTAATGGGATCGGCTTAATAACCAATATGAGAAACTCCCTTATTCATCCGAGGAGTAAATTGAAATCATCTTCTCACACAAGCCTGTTGTTATTAGAAGCTCGCAATCTAGCATTATGGTATGTTGAGATGATTATTTTACGTTTATGTAATTACGATGGATTTTATAGTAATCGTGTGTTAGGGAGGATGAGGTGGGCTGGCGAAGTTGAACTTGTTCCCTGGGAACTAAAATAAGAGACTAAAATTTCCTCACTAAGATGGAAAGTAATTTACCCAAAAATATGTGAGTAAATGGACGCAAATTCATTATGGTGTGCAAATTCTTTTTTAAAAAATGAATTACTTCTTCGAACTGTTACCTTAATGCAGCTAAAATTCGACGCTAACCAAGCGTACCAACTGGATGCCATCCAAGCAGTTACCGATCTGTTCGATGGCCAGCCGCGAATTGAGACCGAATTACACTTCATAACAGGTGCGGGACAGTATGCGGCAGCTTTTGCAGCGGTGCCTAACCGGTTGGACATTTCCCCGGCTAATCTGCTCACCAACCTTCATCTCGTACAGGCACGCAACGCCATCAGCCTCGACCTGCTACTGGAAACACTGGAGGCAGAGGCGGAAACCCTGGCTCGATTCGGAAATGGAAATGCCTCGCTTTCACCGTTTTATAATTTTTCAGTAGAGATGGAGACCGGCACCGGTAAAACCTACATCTATCTGCGAACCATTCTTGAACTTTACCTGCGATACGGGATGCGCAAATTCATTGTCGTCACACCGTCCATCGCTATCCGTCAGGGGGTGCTTAAAACGCTGCAAATCACCCGCCATCACTTTCAGAGCGTGTACGGCAATCTACCATGCAGGTATTACGTGTACGACTCGGCCAATTTATCTCAGGTACGCCAGTTTGCCTTGTCGGATGGGGTGGAGATCATGATCATGACCCTGGCAGCCTTCAATAAAGCCGGCAATGTCATTCACCAAACCACTGACCGGCTGCAAGGTGAGACGCCGATCCACCTGGTACAGGCAACCCGACCGGTTCTGATCCTGGATGAACCGCAGAATATGGAGAGCGAGAAGTCCATCGCAGCCCTGGCAGCTCTGCATCCATTACTTGCTTTACGTTACAGCGCCACCCACCGCAACCCTTACAACCTGATCTACCGGCTAACTCCTTTTGAAGCCTACCGGCAGGGTTTGGTCAAGCGAATTGAAGTAGCCTCGGTGGTAAAAGAAGATGACCTGGCAACTCCTTACATCGGTTTGCATGAGATCAAAACTCAGAAGAAGACCATCACTGCGCGGATGAAGGTCTTCAAACGCATGAGGAGTGGTTCGGTTATGGAGACAATCATCACCGTGCGACCAGGTGACTCATTGGAAGAGAAAACGGGCCGCAGCGAATATTCCGGCTTTGGAATCGAAGAGATCCATGCGGGCTACGGTTTTGTACGTTTCAGCAATAACTTGGAATTGCAGCTTGGTGAGGAGATGGGAGCGGATAAGGAAGCCATCTTCGAAGCTCAGATACGCTACACAATCGAAGAACACCTGCGCAAGCAAGAACGCCTGCGCCAGTATGGGATCAAAGTGCTTTCGCTGTTCTTCATCGACCGGGTGGACAACTACGCCCCTAAAAATGGAGGCCAGAAAAACCACGGCTTAGTTAGAAGATTGTTCAATCAGTCCTTTGACGAATTGAAAGCATCCTATCCAATATGGAAAGATCGCCAAGCGGAAGAAATACAGGCTGGATATTTCGCCCAGCGTCGCACGCGAAGCGGGGAGATCATCCTGGAAGACAGCGCCAGCGGAGAAGCTGAAAAGGACCGTGAAGCCTACGAGCTGATCATGAATGCCAAAGAGCGGTTACTATCGTTTTCCGAGCCGGTAGCTTTTATCTTCTCCCATTCTGCACTACGGGAGGGTTGGGATAACCCGAATGTGTTCCAAATCTGCACCTTGAACCAATCCATCTCGGACGTGAGGAAGCGCCAGGAGGTCGGGCGGGGAGTACGTTTGGCAGTGAACCAGGGAGGTGAACGAGAACGGGAGGAACGGGTGAATGTGCTGACGGTGGTTGCGAACGAGAGTTATGAAAAGTTCGTCGCCGGTTTGCAAAGTGAGATCGCACTGGAATACCAGCAGGAAATCGAAAAACGCTATAAGAAATCTATCGCCGATTTGACCGAAGAAGAACGGGCAGCGATCGCTGAAGAGTACGGTGAGGGCATTCTGCCACCCAAACCGGCCGATGCCCGTAAGCGCGGTAGGGCTAATTTACGAAAGGAATACACCCTGCGGGCAGAGTTCAAAGAGTTGTGGGATCGAATCAAATACAAGACACGCTATGCAGTGACAGTGGACAGCCAGCGTCTAGTAAAAGATGTGGTGAAAGATCTGGGGCAGGTAGACGTACAACCTCCACGGGTGACCATCAGTAAGGTGAGCCTGGAGGTGCGTGAAGAGAGCGTCTTTTACGCTCTGCAGACCAGCGCAGCAAAATCGGTCAAGAGCCTGGCGGGGCGTTACCCGTTACCTAATCTGGTGGAATTGATGTCAGAACTGATGCAGCATACCACGCCACCAGTACGGCTGACACGCAAAACCCTGCTGGATATCGTCCGCGCTCTTCCCGAGCACGCCCAACGAGAGATGCTTGAAAACCCGCACGAATTCGCGGCTGAAGCGGTGCGGGCGATCAAAACAAGACTGGCAGACCAACTAGTGGAGGGCATCCGTTACCTGAAGATAAACGAATGGTACGAGATGAGCCAGTTTGATACCGAGATCGAGAGCTGGCAGGCATACCTGGAGCCAGCTCAAAAAGCCATATACGACCAGGTGGTCTTCGACTCGGAAGTCGAACGTAAGTTCGTGCGGGACCTGGAAAACATGACCGAAGTGAAGCTGTACGTAAAGCTGCCAGGTTGGTTTACAGTTCCGACTCCGATTGGTGAATACAACCCTGATTGGGCTATCGTCTGGCAGACGCACGACGAGCATGGTGAACCGAGCGGGGAGCCACTTCTTTATCTGGTGGCGGAGACCAAGAGCACGGTGGAGCGTGATCAGCTAAGGCCGGATGAGGCGCGGAAGATCGACTGTGGCGAGCGGCACTTCCGGGAGGCGTTGGGGGTGAAGTATGAGGTGGTTACGAGTGCTGGGGAGCTGGGAGAGAGGGTAAAAGGGAGGTGAGGGTTTCAACTTCATTATCTGGACACTCTTCGTTCTTGCAACCAATCCAACTGTATCTCGTAATTACTGTTCACCCTCAACTAACGCTTACCCCGGGCGCGAAATCTTACTGCCGTTCGGTGAGCACCAACAAGGAGATCTCCTTCACCAGCCACCACCAGGTCTCAGGTACCTGACCCCAGGTGATCGGGTCGGAGACCAGTGGGCTGGGTTGGGTATGTTATGCCAGGAAGCTCATGGGGTACTAAGCAGGTTAGACCGGCAACGTAATCATTAGGCCAACCAGGTGGATGAGGTTATTTTTCCCTGCATGTCTTGGTCGAAATAGAAGTCGCCACTCATACGCTGGGTAAGGATTAAAATCCCTAGTAAGTCCTTCTTAAATATCAAGGGAGCGAAAACTTCTGCCCACTAGAAGGGAAAAGCCTAATATTGCTCTGCTGCTGGGAGCGCACTCCATAGTTTAGTTGCCCAAATTGGGAGAGAAGTCTTGAGCAATGCAGGACATAATGGGTTGTCCAGCAGGATGGTTTCGAGGCTGTTTTGTTGGTCAACGAGTGCTTGCTTGACGGTTCTCTTCTGCCAGGAACAGCGTTACCTGTTGGATACCCATCTGCTGGGGATGTTGTCATGGTCTCACTTGCCTATGCAGCAGCTTATACCAGGAAGGGGTTGAGTTCGAAGACATCCATCAAGTTGTAATGGAACTGTGTTACGCATGGTGCAACCTTACGACTACCACTGGCCTAAGTCTTGGATGGCAAGGACGGTCTCTGCAATGGCCTCCCAACCGCTGAGGGCGAACAAAACCAGATAGAGGGCATGCAAATCTGAGAGAGAGTAAGTCAATACACGTGCGGGTTGCCAGGGTGGGCAGAGTAACACACCACCACTGGCCAAGGGGTTGCTGCCGCACGGCCACTCGACACTGGTTATCCTGCAGTGTTGGTAGTTTTGCTAACTGACCATAAGATTGCATCAGATGTGTGAGCTGGACAAGAATTTCCCTGGTGATGGGCTCGTAGGAGGTGGCCAGGATTCAGTCCAGCTGGCAGCGACTAACTCACATGAAATTTTATCAGTTTGGCAGATCTGGTCTTTTATCAAACGAAGGATCGCCCTTGGGCGAGATAGGTCTTTGCGACGTTCATCTACGCTCAAATTTATTAGCGAAATCGGTTGAAAATCTAACCTGCATCGCCACTTTACTCGTTAGCGTAAGGCTTTTTGCTGTGCCGTTCTCTGTCGTCTCACCAGCTTATCAAATTTCTGGTGTTTGGCACCTGTCAAAACGATCTCTGGAGTTTTTTTGTTCTGGCATGATACTCTCCCTTACACTTATGAAAGCTTTTCCTTCCACTCCCCGGCATCTCGTCTTTATGAACCGTTAAACTGCTATAATATGATTGAAGAAATATCGATAACCATCATCAGGAATCCCTTAGGCAGGAGGATTAGTGATGGTTTTTAAGCGTGTGTCCCTAGATGGGGTGTTTTGGGAAGGAGGCCGAATAAAATGCAAAAAAATAAGGTTCGAACAATTTCAATCATCATATTTATCTCACTTGTGTTGGGAGGTTCACCATCCGATGTATCTGCAATACAACTTGCGGCTATTTCTCCTGATCTCGGTGCGGCAGAGAGTTACTCTGTTTTGGCTGGTTCGATAGTGACCAATACTGGTCCCACCACCATATCTGGAGATCTCGGTATCAGCCCAGGTATTGGGGAACCACCGCATTACTCTGGCTTTCCTCCAGGTGTGGTCGGTCCACCAGGTGAAATACACGACGCTGATGAGCACGCAGCCGCGGCTCAGGCTGCTTCGACTGCGGCATTCGGCTTTCTTGACCAAAGCTGTGACACCACCTACCCGGGCGTACAGGACCTATCTCTGGTCTCGCCTCTCGAACCGGGTGTCTATTGTGCTGACGCTTTCCTCCTGACCGGAAACTTAGAGCTCAGTGGCTCAGGCGTCTGGATTTTCAAATCTGCGGCAACACTCACGACATCAGCTGGATCATCTGTTACTGGCGGCGACCCATGTAATGTTTGGTGGAGACTCGTTTCGTCTGGAACTCTCGGTACAAACACTGCATTCATAGGAAATATTCTCGCCCTCACGGACATCAACCTGCAGACCGGAGCAAGCTTGGATGGTCGAGCCCTGGTGCAAACTGGT
>JACUUU010000242.1 GCA_014859065.1 Anaerolineales bacterium | reverse complement strand
GGAGGATAAATAATGGCAATAGAAGTACAAATTTACGGCAAGAACATGGAAGTGAACGAACGGCTTCAGGATCATGTGACGAAAAAAGTCAGTAAACTTGACCGCTATCTCAACGATATTGATGAGGCTAGAATAGATCTGGCATATGTAAAATCTGCTCGTAGTGCTGCTGATCGCCAGGTTGCCCAGATAACTATTAGGGGTAAAGGTTTTATCCTGCGATCAGAAGAACGCGCAGATGATATCTTTGCTGCTCTAGATACTGCATTGGATAGAATGCAGCGACGTATTGAACGCTACAAAGGTAAGCGGTATCGCGGTCGGGGAGATGGCAAACCATTCTCAGATCTGGTAATGGAGCCGGAAGTTTTGGAAGAAGAGGAAGAAGAAACAGGCCCAGTGATTGCTCGCAGAAAACGGTTCTTGATTACGCCGATGGATGAGATGGAGGCAATTGAACAAATGAGCCTGTTAGGGCATGAAAATTTCTTTGTCTTCTTCAATATCGACACCAATTCGATTAACATTTTATATCGCAGACGTGATGGGAATTATGGGTTAATCGAGCCTGAGATTGCGTGACTTTGTTTATTGGGAGATCGGTTTGTTTTTCAAACAGATCTCCCTTTTAATCTCAATCGGAGATCAAAATGGATGACGAAACCAATAATGTAATCAAGATAGCTGAACTCTTAAACGCCAATGAAATTGATTTCGATGCCATCCAGAACGCCACTATTATGATGTTAAAAGCATTTGGTGAAGATACCAATCGAGAGGGTTTGCTTCGAACACCTGAGCGAGTCTCCCAAATGTATAGCGAACTTCTGGCTGGTTACCGGATTGACCCAATTGCCCTAGTTAATGATGCAATTTTCGATGTCGAATATGATGAAATGGTCCTGGTTCGAGACATCGAGTTTTATAGTTTGTGTGAACATCACTTGCTACCTATATTTGGCCGTGCTCATGTAGCATATATCCCCAAAGGTAAAGTAATTGGGCTTTCAAAAATCCCTAGGATTGTTGACTTATTTGCCAGGCGTTTGCAGCTTCAAGAACGAATGACCAGTCAAATTGCTGATTTTTTAAGAAAATTACTCAATCCTCAGGGAGTCGGTGTTGTTTTGGAAGGACTGCATCTTTGTTCGATGATGAGAGGAGTTAAAAAACATGAAGCCCGTATGACCACATCAGCCATGCGGGGTACATTCAGGTCGAGTTTAGCTACTCGCCAGGAATTTTTAGATAATATTTCTCGTGGAAGGGGATCCTTGAATCTTTAACCGGTTGCAGGAATAAGCCTTCTTTCTTGAACCTCTGGTCGGGGTACGATCGATGATTGGCACTTAAACTTTTGGGAGATTTCTGCAAGTGTTTCTCCACTTTGTGGATGTCTAAATTCAGGGATTAGTTCCGCAAGAGGAACTGCTAGAAATGGATGAACCCATATATTGGGATCAACAACTTGATCATCAAAGATTAATATATCCAAATCTATTGGTCTAGGCAAATTTGGATCCTGCCCCCGCACCCTGCCAAGTTGGGTTTCAATGGGACGCAGGATTTTATTTTTTAATTCGTTGATCTGGAGGTTTGTTTTTACCAGGATAATCGAATTTATAAAGTTGGGTCCACTCCCACCAAATGGGAGAGATTCCCATGCGGTGGAAGTGGCGATGATTTTAAGATGCGACTGGACAGCAGCATAGGCTTTTGGGAGGTTTTCTTCAGGTGAAATATTTGAGCCTAAACTGATATAGACTCGGTAAAACTCCTGATTAGTGACTGCGTTCAATTTCCACCCCGACTGATCGAGCGAATCGTGCCGCACCTGGTTTTTCAACCCTGACGCGGACTTTCAGCACCCCCGATTCTTTCAAACACAGCTGGGCGATGTCATCGGCGAGAGCTTCAACAGTAAACCGGTGAGCAGTTTCTGCCACTTCAAGAGCTTTCTTTGCAATGGTTCTGTAGTTAACACTGGACGAAATGTCGTCGGATTTTGCCGCCTGGCTAGTGTCTGTGAACAAGATGATGTTGAGCAAAATATCTTGTGGGGAATTACGCTCCCATTCGTTAATCCCAATAATCCCACGTGCCAATAGATCTTTGATAATTATTTGGTCCATAGATAAACCTCTTTATATCAAATGACGACCACCATCGACGTGAATTATTTCTCCTGTGATGTATGTTGGGCCATCAAGCAAGAACAGTAATGCATCACTTACCTCGTTTACCTTCGCCCACCGCTGCATTGGTATCTTATCCACGATATGGCTTGTATCACCTCCATCACTGGGAGGTAAGATCGCTCCTAGAGCTAAGCCATTCACCGTCACTTGAGGTGCCAGGCTTGCTGCTAATGACCGAGTAAGTGCAGCTAATGCAGCTTTAGAGACTGTATAAGGGAGATGGCTAGATCCTGGTCTTAAAGCTCGCCAATCTAAGATGTTAACGATCCGACCCTCTTGGTTTGGTAACAGGGAGTTGGCAAATCCTTGGCAAAGCAGGAATGGACTTGTTAAGTTAATCGACATATGGCGATTCCAATCTCCCAATGTGGTTTCGTGTAATTGAAGGTCTTCAAAAATCGCAGCGTTGTTTATTAGAGCATATAGCGGGCTAAATTCAACAGCCCGTGATATTACATCGGCGGTCTGTGATAGATCGCTAAAATCAGCCTGAAGAATATACGCTTCAACACCTAGAGACTTAATTTCTGCTTGTGTTTGCTCAGCAATATCGCTAGAACTGCTGAAGTGTAAAATAAGATTTGCGCCTTTTCCAGCTAGTGCTAAAGCCAGTGATCGTCCCAATCGACGAACACCACCAGTAATAAGTACTGTTTTCCCTATTAAACTCATGGTTGGTTTTTTATCATGGATTTCTTTTTTATTAGTCCTAAACTTACCAGAGATGTGGCCAGGGTTATCCAGGCAATGACTTGAATTGTGCGCAGGTTGCCAACAATCAAATTACTATCACCTCGAAATCCACCTTGGAACAGATGGGCTAAAGAACTCAACGCCGCGAATGTTAGAAAAAGGACCCCTGGAGGCTTATCAGTTGATTTCCGATCATAGTAAAGAATTATTACCAGGATTAGGCTGGTCAGTATGACCTCGTAAATTTGGGTGGGATGCCGGTGACTCCCCCACAGTTCAATGCCCCAAGGCACATTAGTGGAGGTGCCGAACGCGTTTCCGGAAGCCAAATTTGCTAGACCAACTGCTATCCCCACAGTGGCAAATGTTGGTGTCAGCGCGTCAAGAATTGCCCAGGTGGATAATCGTTTTCGACTGCCATAAATCAATGTGCCGATAAAGCCAGTTGCAATCCCACCCCATAAATCAAGAAGACTGGGGTTTAATGAAACGATACTTGTCGGGCTTGTAGAAAAAGCTGTGGGGTATTGGACGATATATGATAATCGAGCCCCAATTATCCCACACACTAAAAAAATGAACGCTAGATTATATAGGATATTTCCTGGTATACCATGGCGGGAAGAACTGCGTTCTGCTATTATTAGACCAAGCCATAATCCAGCTATCAAAATCAATCCCGGCACCTGGACAGAAAGCGAGCCTATTTGGATAACGGGAAACATTAGGATTGCCCCTCAATTAACTGCTCAATCCGTATTCGCAAGAGCGCCTCAGCCATAGGACCGCCAATAATCATTTCTTGTATGACCCCATTCTTATCGATAAAAAAAGAAGTAGGCAGAGAGAATACCTGATAATTTTTAGATATTTCTCCATCATAGTCTAAAAGGATAGGGAAGGTCAATTGATAATCAGCGATAAAGTTTGCTACTGCTGATAGACTGTCCTGATTTGTGGCGTTAACTGCCAGGATCTCAAAACCCAGGTGGTGGTAATCTGCATAAACCCGCTGCATAGCGGGCATTTCCGCCCGGCAGGGTGGGCACCAAGTTGCCCAGAAATTTATCAAGACAACTTGATCGTTGAGATCAGATAATTGGATTGTATTACCATCTAACGTCTGTAAAGTAAAATCTGGTGACAAGAAACCCTGCCTTGGAGCAGGAATAAGCCCCCCAGTAACTGTTTCGGGGTCTGGGGCGCTGAATATTATCCAGAATATGCCAAAAGACAGGATGATGATTGATCCAATCCAGTGATATGCGATTGATTTCATCAGGACTCCCTTTAAGTGTATACCACAGAAATAATAAAAATGCAGGAGAAATTAAAAAAACCTCACAAAAAAAACCGCGCACTTGACAAAATAGGTCAAGTTTGGTAAGATATTTGTGCCCCCCCCCATAGGGGTAGGGTATAGGAGAGTGGTTTGATGATGCATGAGGATGCCCTTCGCCGATTGAAAAATATTGAAGGTCATGTTCGCGGGATCGAGCGGATGATTGAGAGCGAATCATACTGTATCGATGTCCTGCGTCAGATCCAAGCAGTTCAATCAGCATTAAATCGAGTCTCAAAGTTAATCTTGGATGAACACCTGCATTCTTGTTTGATAACTGCAGTGCGTGGAGAAAATATTGAAGAACGGGAGCGGGTTTTAAAAGAGATAGGGGATGTTTTTGAGACCGCAACGAAAGTATAACCTATAGAAACATTAGATATGTTAGCATGTTAAATGAGATAATCGAATTTGTGCTTATTGTCAGAAAACCAAAATTTAGAATAATTTTAGGAGAGATTTATGTCAACAGTAACATATAATATTCCCAATATATCCTGTAACCACTGTGTTCATACAATCCAAATGGAAGTATCGGAATTAGAGGGGGTACAATCTGTCGTGGCAGATGCTAACGAAAAAACTGCAACTATAATATTTGAACCTCCCACAAGTGAAAAAACAATTAAAGATCTCTTGGTTGAAATTAATTACCCAGTTGCAGAATAAGAAGCTCTTTCTATCCACCACTTACTTATGTTTGTCATGATAAATCAAGAATACTCGAGTTTTTGTATTGGTTTTAGAGAATAATTATGTCTGATAGCAAACAAGTTACTTTACCTATTACCGGTATGACATGCGCGAACTGCGTAGCCACCGTAGAAAGAAACCTGAAGAAATTAGAAGGTATCCAATTCGCAAATGTCAATCTGTCCTCTGAACGCGCAACAGTTGAATACAGCCCGAACATGATTGGAATTCAAGATCTACTTGCAAGAATTGAACGCGCTGGATATGGAGTTGCTAAAGGTGAAGCGGATATGATTGTCAAACGCATGAGTGACAGCAATGACGCATTGCGGTTAGAAAGGGCACTCAAGCAGCTTGAAGGGGTGATTCAAGCGCAGGTAACTTATGGGACGGAACGAGCCAAAGTGCACTATATACCAACTATTGTTAGTCTGGCAGAAATTCGAAAGACGGTGACCGCAGCTGGCTTTCAAGCGGTCGATACAGGTGATGATGTAGAAGATGCTGAAAGAAAAGCTCGTCAAGCAGAAATTGCCCAACAGAGGCATTACTTAATTGTAGGTCTGATATTCACAATCCCTCTTTTCATCCTGGCAATGGCTGGAGATTTTGGTTTACTACCAATGAATATTGTTCATGCCGGATGGATGCCATGGCTGATGTTAGCTTTGGCAACTCCAGTTCAGTTTTATGTAGGTAAGCAATATTATCAAGGAGCTTACAAAGCGCTGATGAACCGGTCTGCAAATATGGATGTCTTGATTGCAATGGGTACATCAGCAGCTTA
>JACUUU010000241.1 GCA_014859065.1 Anaerolineales bacterium | reverse complement strand
ACCACGTGACCGACGACAAAGGTGCCGTCGTAGGCAACTGCCACCTTCGGTACAACACCAACGACCGGGATCAACCCCACTAACCCACGCGCCAGCTGCCGCCAGACAAATCCACTCCCGATCACCCCGCTGAACTCACTGACATAATCCTGCCAACGGGTAGAGAAACCCACCAACAGACCCAGGCGATAAACCAGGAATGCTTGGGATTTGGTCAGCACAATCATATCCGCAATGTTTACAGGGACACCCAAGACTGGCACCATCTCAGCAAGGCTGGTGCTCAAGATGTAAGCCGCATTGGAAAAGGAAGTATCGTTGATCAGCTGTTCTGCAATGGGTACACGGAATAGGGGGAAATGCCTCCCCAAGGAGAGAAGGAGATCGGGAACATGCTCCAAGACCAGGGGGACAAATTCATCGATGAGATAATCGGCATTATCAACTGGTCCGGTAAAGACATGTGCAGCTGTCCAGAAAGCATCAAAGTCCTCATATTGGTGCTGGTAGCTGCCGGAGGAAGTATTATAAAAAACAAATACTTTTTTACCAGCCGTGTGCCAGCGGCTGGCTAAAGATCGCAGGCTATTTCCACCTGGGGCAGCCGCACTCACCAATACGAATATCAAATCTGCCTCATCGGCAAGATGTGAGGTGCTCTGGTCTGCAACTATCATAGGGGTCTGCGTAATCGAACCCGCGCGTTTGGGATCACGGCGGAATTGTTCAGCTAAGACATACCGACCGCTTCCAGGCTCTCCAACCAGGGCGATTTTCACCTGGTAGAGGGCTTGCTGGCGAATAGGGCGTAAGTCCACCTCGCGGACGTTACGCCAGATATTGGCGATTTCCTGAAATGCGCTCATGACACCCAGTATTCTACCTGAAATTGGCGCTTCGATTTCCCTAAACCCGAGATTCTTATAAAGTTCAGAGAAATCGTTAAGGACAGTGTGTTAGAATATGTGAAACAAAGATCGACCGGCTACACCGGTCGATTTAATTTCGGAGGAAGATAATGAGTATGACTGATAAACCAGTTCAAATATCTGATGGGAAAGTGGTAACCCTTCACTATACCCTCAAAGTGGACGAGGAGGTGGTGGACACCTCAGAAGGTCGGGAGCCAATCCAGTTCATCCAGGGCAAGGAACAGATCATACCCGGTTTAGAAGCCGAGTTGTACGGCATGACGAGTGGTGAAAGTAAAAATGTGGTTGTTGAGCCGCAAAGTGGATACGGTGAGGTCCAGCCTGAGGCCGGACTAGAGGTGCCCAAGGAAGATTTTCCCGAAGAAATCCCACTGGAACCAGGCACTGAGCTACAGCTGCGCAACCAAAATGGGGAGATCATCAACGCACGCATCGACTCTGTCGAACGCGAGAGCATCCATCTGGATTTCAACCATCCATTAGCAGGCAAAGACCTGCATTTCGACGTGACCGTCGTGGATGTGCGTGAGGCTTCCGCCGATGAACTTTCCCAGGGCAACACTCAATAAAGGTTTACAACTTTCGACTGGAGGGTAGGTCTAATCAGTGTCTGCCTACACCTCCAGTCAATCTGTTTCACTTATAAAGTTATCAACCCCCGCTTAACACCGATTCGAACCGCTTCAGCCCGATTGCTGGCCTCCAACTTGGCGTAAATTGCAGAAATATGAAACTTTACGGTGTGTTCGCTGATTCCGAGTTCATGCCCAATCTGCTTGTTGGCCAAACCGCCTGCCACCAGCTGTAACACCTGGTTTTCACGTTCAGTAAGCGGCTCAGCATCTATCTGTTTCCATAAATTCGTCCGTTCACTTTCTTCATCTACGAATTTAGAGGTGAATATGTGTTTGATGACGGTAGGTGGACTCACAATTAACCCCTCATGCAATGCACGCAAGGCTGCGGAAAGCGTTTCAGCAGTAGAATCCAATGGTATTACACGGGTTGCTCGTTGAGCCCCACAATGATATCACCTGTCAACAAACCACCCAGGTCTGCTGGGCTACCCTCCTCTACGCCCACCAAAAGCAAGCCAAACGATTGTTCACGTCCCAATACCTCTTGCTGCTGGCGGTTAATTTGAACCGGTTGGCTACGCACCCCAAGATAACCTCGCTTGACCTGCCCGTGTTTCACCAGCATAGCGGCGGTTTGCCAGGCAAGCTCTACAGGGATAACTAAAGAAGCCCCTCGCGCCAGACCGGACGTGTTCAAACCGATGACCTGACCTGAAGAATCGATTAAAGGCCCACCTGAGAAGCCAGGATACGGGATCGCATCCGTACGGAGATATGCCTCGAGCAGACCACCTCGACCGGTGCGCACGGGTCCCCCCTTGGCGCTGATCACCCCAAAGCTGCATTCAACACCACGCCGTGATGGCCTTCCAATTGCGAGCACTATTTGCCCAAGCAGAGCATCTTGAGAGGCAGGCTGTGCGGCTTCAGCCAGGGGTTGATCCAGACGCAGCACCACCAGGTCGTTCCCCGGATCACGACCGACTACTGCAGCTTTGCCTTCGTTGCCATCTGGGAAGACTACCGAAATATCATCCTCGCGTTCGACCACATGATCGGCAGTAAGCAGCAGATCTTGCTGATAAGCAATCCCAGAGGCGGGGATTCGCCGGCGAGCGTCTACCATCAGTGTAAACTTGCTGGCTTTTTCCACCGCAGTGATCAATGAATTTGACAAATTATCCAAAGGGTTTTCACGTGACTGTCCTTTTGCTACCATTAGAAACCTCCAACTTTCTTGCGTATAGAACTCAGTATAGCCAATATGAGCGCTTTCCACATCAGAAGAATGGGCAGGTCGCGACCTGGAAGAACGGTCAGGTAGAATTTGGAAATACGCTTGGAGTTGACGGCTATAGACTATGGTTCTTGAAACTTTCTGTGCCAGTTATTACCAGCTGGGGATGACAGGTCGAATGCATAAATTTACCGTGGAGGGAAATTCCTTGGATAGCCCCTCAGAGATTTTAGGATTTTTGCAGGACGATATTACCGCAATTTGGATTCAATTAACTCTTGATACTGAGCGTTCAACTCTTCGGGATCAGCCAGGAGGGAATCCGCCATCCAGCCAACTACTTCTTTCCCATCGATCATAAAGCTCACCTTCCACCAATAATAACCCTTGGCGAATACGCCATCCAATTGGTTGGTGTGTGCGACGATAGTGCCTATCAAATCCCGGTCGCGGACAGTTGCAATGAAAGAATAATTGGTTCCAGGACCCAGGCGGATGTTCGCATCAGAGATAGTCACCACCTCATCTCCTGGGGAAAAGCGCTCAATTTTCTCCATCGGCTCAACAACAACCATCATGAGCCCGTTTGGCACTAAACGCTGAATTGCCATAAGCTCATAGGAAACTTGGTTTAATTGATTGGTTAACGGTTCCAAAACATTGATTAATTCTGTTGAATTTTTGGAATAATCCGTATTTTCGATTTGTTGGTTTTGTGGAATCAGTGATTTTTGCACAAGAGGTAGATAGATATTGGCTTTACAGAAAACATTATTGCAAAAGGTGTTATTGACCACCTCGCCGTTGACCACCATGGTTGAAGAGCCGCCACCATCTTGTGCTATAGCATGGTTGACACCTAAAACATATTTAGTGAATACCCCAAGTTCGTAAATGGTCATACCACGACTGATACCGGGGTTGCGACCATCAACTATTATAAAATAAATGAAGTCGTCATCATAAGCAACAGCTGTTCGGGGGTGACGCACTATTGCTTGAGACTTGTGAAAATAACCTCGTACTTCTCCATCCTTTAAAAAATAATAACTACCACCAATACTTGCATAGGTGTGAGTCCAATCATAAATATTTAACGGAGTTTCACAATTTTCCTCTAAATGACGGATTTCTTGAGATATTCCAATCTCGTCTCCTATTTCTATTTGATGTTCTAACATCTCATCTTTGGCTACGCCGCTAGCAGACAAAACAACATGATCAAAAGGGATGAAATTTGATCCTACGCCATCATAAATTGCTTTAATTACCCCTGTAATCATAGAAGGTTCTGGCCGAATCAAGAATGGATCGTGCAATTCTACCAACACCTCAATTCCGGTGCCATCGGTCAATGTTTCTTTATCATATTGAGGTGTATATATTATGAAATCATCGTTTCCACGAGGGACATTTATTCCATTAAATAATTGATTTACACCCGTCTTATAATATGTAACAATTTGTTTTCTATTAAGGTCCGGATATTCTTTTGGTGGATATGGATGGACGATACACTCCCCGATAAAAACACTTCGGTCACGCTTCCAAACAAATCCACTCCCGCTTTCTAGGTTGGTAAACCGTTTTGCATACCAGCTTGAATGAATTTGACCACGTGCAGGTATTCCCCAGACAGGGTTGTTATTTTCATCCTTGTATGTATAATCACCATTAATTGCTACTACTACATTATTGCGATTTCCACTAAAAGAGATAGGTAATTGGTGTGTTTCGAAATTTGTATCCTCGCTTGCTGTCCAATAATTAATCGCCTGGTCGTAGCGCCGCGCCATGCTGCTGACGGTTTCCGCACCACCCGAAAGCCTGCCCTGAGCGATGCTGCTCTCGATGGTGACATCGAGATTGCCCCGGTGCATGCGGGCGACAAAAACGTTGTTGGGGTCCGGCAAGACATATTTTCGAAAATCGATGCCATCCGCCACCGGCAGCCATTCCGGATCGAGGGGAGGGTCAGGGGGAGGGTCTTCCTGGGCAATAGCTACAGGAGGAGCGAGCAGCAGGGCAATCAGCATGAAAGCGGCCACCTTGAGCAGCTTATTCGCGATCCTGGTGAACTCGAAGAATATGGGTGTATCTCGGGCAGGAAGTGTTTTCGGCAGCAGCATGGCAAATCTTTAACCTAATGAGACCTACAGCGAAGATGATCTGGTTCAAGCAGGAATGAATTAGCAGAGGTATCAGGGGGATATGGTGCAACAATTATACCAAGTACTAGACACCTCTTGGGGAATTTACACTATCTGCAACCATAACATCCAAACCCTGCTCTGGACTTCGCGGATAGAGTTCGGGTTGAATTATCGTGAAAAATTGCAGCTGGATCATTGGGGGTTAATGCACTATCCACCTGTTAACCGATCAATGAGGTTATAAAGAGGAACCAGGCTGCTGCGCTGGTTCCTCTTTCTTTCAGTCTATTTCAGATTATGGGGAGAATTAGATCTCAGCACCCTCACCCTGGGCTGCAGGCAGGAAAATCAAGCCTTCCGGCGCAGCCTCTACCTTGATCACATCCCCTTCTTTGAACCTGCCAGAGAGGATGTCCAAAGCCAGCGGGTCCTGCAACTCGCGTTGGATCGCCCTACGCAGAGGGCGAGCGCCGTATTCCGGATCGAAACCAGCATCAGCCAGGAACTGCTTTGCTTCAAGGGTTACGTCAAGTTGGTAGCCGCGACCAACCAACCGGTCCTGGACCAGCTGCAGCTGCAGCTCGACGATCTCAGCGATATGTTCGCGGCTTAGGGCGTGGAAGAGCACAATCTCATCAATGCGGTTGAGGAACTCCGGACGGAAATAGGCTTGCAAAACTTGTTGGGCTTCCATGCGCGAGACCTTACGACCACCTTCCCACAATTCGTTACCCAGATTGCTGGTCATGATGACCACGGTGTTGCGAAAATCGACTGTGCGCCCCTGCCCATCGGTCAGACGGCCATCATCCAACAACTGTAAGAGCACATTGAAGACCTCCGTATGGGCTTTTTCGATCTCATCGAATAGGATCACGCTA
>JACUUU010000240.1 GCA_014859065.1 Anaerolineales bacterium | reverse complement strand
TCAAAGGCGGGCGCATCGGCGGCGCAACCGCCTTTCTGGGCTCGGTGTTGAGCATCAAACCGGTCCTGTATATCAAAAATGGTCGCATTGAGCCGTTGGAGCGGGCGCGCACCAAAAAGTGCGCCATCGAGCGGGTGCTGGAGCTTACAGCCGAAAGGGTTGGGTCAACTGAGGGCTTGCATGCCGCGGTGATGCACTGCAACGTCCCGGAAGAAGCTGCTATTCTGGGCAAAGAGGTGAAGGCTCGCTTCCAGCCTGTCGAATTGCTCGTCACCGAAGCCGGGCCGATCATCGGCACCCACGGCGGGCCGGGGACGCTGGGCGTCGTGTTCTACAATGAGTGAATCGATGGGGCTAGAGGCCTGGAGAGAAGTTGAATCATCAAGACGCTGCGGACAGCGTGATGATTAATGACCATCTTAATGCTGAATAGCCGGTAAGAAAAGAATAGGACGTAATCTGAATGCAACCACTGCCTGAACACGGTTCCTGTTTCGTTTGTGGGCGTCAAAACTCCCACAGCATGGGCGTCATCTGGTATGCCCGTAAGGATGGTTCCATTTTCGCCGAAATAACCCTTACCATTGCTCAGCAAGGCCCGCCAGGCATGGCACACGGGGGTGCCTCAGCAGCACTTCTCGACGAAGCCATGGGCGCATCTGTCTGGCGCGCCGGGTTTCGCGCCGCGGCGGTCAACCTGAATACGACCTTTATAAAACCGGTCCCACTGGAAGTGAAAGTCCAGGTAATCGGGGTATTCATCGAAAAGAAGGACAAGCACATCTTTACTCAGGGTGAAATTCGCCTTCCGGGTGGCACGGTGGCTGTTAAAAGTAAGGGTGTCTATGTGGAAGCGCCTCATCTGTTCAACGAGCTTACCAGCCACTTCGAAGCAAGGCAATCATGAAAGTACGCTACCTGGGGCATTCTTGTGTTGAGATCATCGGGCAGCACCACATCTTGATCGATCCGGATTTCACCCGGGACCCTCAGCCATGCGTGGATTTTATCCTGATCACCCACGCTCACCGGGATCACATCGGGCGGGTGGCTGAGGTCCCGGCCGGGAGGGTGATGGCTGCGCCGGACGTGTGTGAGATCGCCGCCCAGATGGGCATCCTCCGCGAGCGCCTGCTGCCGGTGATGCCTGGAAAGCAAATCGCCAACATCCAGGTGCTGCCCGGTTACAGTCGCGTCAATGACCCGCTCTACACTTTCTTCTACATGCTTTTTCGCCTGCGATTCCCGGAACCCGGCGGCACGCCCTTGTCTTTTCTCGTGAAGGACGAAGCCACTTTACTGCACATTGGTGATACCCATGATGCGCCTCTTCCTGTCAGGCCGGATATCCTCTGCCTGCCCTGGCGCAGGACGCCTTTCGGGGCCAAACGCTATCAGGCAACCCTGATCCGCATGGCCGGGAAATTTGCCGCTCCGTATGTGCTGCCTGTCCATCGCGACTTGCCCCATTCAGAAGCCGACCCACGGGCTTTGAACGGGCGACTGGCAGCTGAAATCCTGGACGGAAACGGCTGGTACAGCTTTCGCAACCGGCAGAGGGTGCAAGATGGAGATTGGGTTTCAGCCATTTCAAGGAGAGAAATAAAGGGTGACTGAGGTTAATATTCAAACCCAGGTAGAAAGAGCAACCCGGCTTTTGGCCGGCAGCCGTTTCGCGGTTGCTTTTACCGGTGCAGGTATCTCTACGCCTTCTGGCATCCCCGATTTTCGCAGCCCAGATACAGGACTGTGGGCGCACCTGGAAGCCTCGCTTGAGGAGGAGCCGCAGGTCGGGACGGTGCATTCATTTGCCCGTGATCCGCAGACGTTCTACGAGCGGATGAAACCTTTATTCCAAAGGATCGTAACCGCAGGGCCGAATCCCGCTCACCATGCGCTGGCCGATATGGAGAAACTGGGTATCATCCAGGCCGTCATTACCCAAAATGCGGACATGCTCCACCAGCGAGCGGGGTCGCAATGCGTGATCGAGGTGCATGGCACCCTGGCTGAGGCTACCTGTATCCGATGCTACAAAGTCCGTCCCTTTCGTCCCTTGCTGGAGCGCTTCTTCGCCGATGGGCAGGTCCCAACCTGCAAAGACTGCGGAGGCGTGATCAAGCCCAACGTGATCCTCACCGGCGAGTAGTTGCCGGCCAGGGCATTTCTGGCGGCGCGGCCAATTCCATTTGCAGCAGAATGCCAGCCAGTATGTGCCTCGTCAGAGCATGAAGCGGGAAGTGGCCGCAGATATTCCCCAACGGTGCTGTTGGAGATCTTACATGCCCGAGCAATCGCCCGATTGGACAGTCCAGCCTCATCTTTTAGTCGTAGAATTTCACGTATTTTGCGCAAAGTTAATCGCTCCTGGGCCATACTTGCCTCCATGATTTTGAAGGCAAGCATGCCACATTTTTGGATTAACCAGCGTCGTTTTCCCCACTAAAAGTGTGCAGCTTCCACCGAAACATTGTGCGTCATGCACCGTTTTGGTGTGCGCCTTACACCGTTTAACTGTGCGGCTTACGCCGTTTTATGCATTCAGACCTTGAAGTAGTACTTGGTTCTTGTCCAAAATGCAGTTCACCGATGATTGTCCTTAGGCGCGGCGAAAGTACGGAAATGGATGGCTTAGTTGAATTAGTGAAGATTCTACATGAAGAGGTTTTATATCCAAGGTAGGATATTTCGGCCACCTAGTATCTTCTAAATATGGAGGAATAGACCAACCAACCTACCAATGAATGTGATCTAACATTCTTTTGAAGGATTATAAAATAAGTGTGCAAAACAACTCAAGATGAATTATTTATGTTCATTGTAGAAATAATTTCAAGGAATTTTATCCTCAATAATATTGATATCCTTGATGTGTATGCGTTTGTTATCCGTTCTAGCACCTAATCCTTGATCAACTCATAATCCCCGACCTCTAAAGGCAGGTCTAAATCTGTAAAAGATTTCTGCATGGCTGTTCGGATTTCTTTATAAATGGGATCTTCAAATGATGGTAGCAGCATTGGTTTACGAGGGAAGCCAGCATAAAAGCCGCGTGCATATAATCCTACATGTGATGCAATTGTGCTATCTGTGAAATGCATCTTTTTGCTTAATTCCATCATGACCATATAGACTTTTTCTGAACGGGCAACATCCCCTGCAAACGTCGCTTCTACCAATTCATTGATGATCTTGGGGGCATAATTGTTCATTCCAGCAATCATTGATCGGATGCCCATATAATAAAAAGGTAACCACACATCCCGGGGAAAAAACGCCTGCCACCGTATGGTTTCTGTATCACTGGTATTTGGTGCTGAGAGTCGCGCGTTGGATTTCGTTATTTAAACATTACCAGCGAAATCCAAGCTATCGGGCGTTTTTGGGCAAGACGGGACCTGTGTCCACCTATGTACGGGACATACGTCCCTGTTCCAAATGTTCCTCTTTGTAAATCGGCTTACAATTCATCCGTTACTTTGAAAGAAATGTGGTATATTTTTACAAAGCTACAATATGCAGTTGAGGTTATCAACACATGAATCCTGACGATTTTCGCTCTCCAGAGGCCGGTAGGGTAATCAAAACCTCGTCCGGCTATCACGCCTTTATTCCTGCACCTTTGCCTCCAGACATCCAGTATAATCCCAACTTGGTGCTGGCGTTGTCTCACGCTGATACAGCCTTAAGCGAGCTGTCTGGCTTGGGCAGACTCTTGCCGAATCCGCATTTGCTGATAAACCCCTATATGCGCCGGGAGGCGGTGTTGTCCTCTCGCATTGAAGGAACTAAAGCCGACTTATCCGATCTGTGGCTCGACGAAGTTGAGCCCGGTATACAAGATCGCGATGTAGCGGATATCCAGGAAGTACGCAATTACATCACTGCTCTGGAATGCGGCATACAGCGGCTGAATGAGCTGCCATTGTCCAAAAGACTGACGCGTGAAATCCATGCCCGATTGATGCAAGGCGTGCGCGGCGAACAATCTACACCAGGTGATTTCCGCCGGACGCAGAATTGGATTGGATCCCCAGGCAGCACCCTGACCAATGCGCAATACGTACCGCCTCCACCTGAAGAGATGCAGATCGCATTGGATAATTGGGAGTCTTTTCTAAACGACAGGGAGAGCTATCCGGATTTGATTCAGTGTGCCGTCATGCATGAGCAATTCGAAGCCATTCACCCATTTCTGGATGGGAATGGTCGCGTGGGCAGGCTCCTAATTACCATGTTCCTAATTGAGCGCGGCCGGATGTCTCAACCGCTTCTCTACCTGTCTCAATATTTCGAGGCCAGCCGCCAGAAATATTACAATGCGTTGCAACAAGTGCGCACCGAAGGAGATTGGCTCGGTTGGTTGATGTATTTTCTGGAAGGGGTTGTCCTGACTGCTCGCCAGGCGCTCCATCATGCAGATGAATTGATGAACCTTAGGGAAGCATTCCGCCTGAAGGTGCGAGACAAGCCAAAAGCGGTTGCGCTCCTTGACGAGCTTTTTATCAACCCCTATATTACGGTGGCTCGGGCCGGCGAATTGTTGCAGGTGAGTCATCCTACAGCCAGCCAGGCGATCGAGTACCTACAACAAAATGGGCTCTTGGAAGAAATAACCGGGCGGTCGTGGGGGCGGGTGTATCTGGCGCGTCCAATTCTAGCCGTGTTGGAACAGCCTACACTCACAGGAAATCGATGAGATAAAGCCATTAGAATATAAATAGCTGATTGGGTACTCCAAACAATCAATTTGGAGTATAAAGGATTGAAGCGATGGAATACCAGGAATTCATTAATCTGTGGCTTGAAGCGTTGGGGCAGGCGCGTTTCCCCAGTCTTCACCTCCTGCGTCCCAGTGAAACCATCGATACCCGTTCCATGGATCACACCTACAAGAACTATCTTTGGTGGCCGGAGACGCCTGAAACCAAGACTTTCCATGTGACCGCGGAAATCTCATGGGTATGGGACTCCCTGCTTTCGGCTCGCTTTGCGACCACCGAAGAAGATATGCTTATGCAAATCTATGGTGATTTCGGCATCCATGAGGATACTGAACCTCCCTGGTTGCGGATCGACATGGCCTTACATGCTACGATCTCGCTCGATAAACGTTTTCCTTTACCATTATTAGAAAATTGGCAGCGCTGGGCAAGAAAAGTGAGCTTAGAATTGGAGCCCTTCTTACCGAGCGGGAACGATAGTGAAGATGGTGACCAGGATACGCTTGGCTGGCATGGAAATCCGGAAGCAGTAATCACTTTTGATGCTCAAGATCAAACGTTCTTACAGGCTGTAATTCTGAGGTCGTGGCAGGGAATCAATCTGCCGCGGCAATGGGATGATCCAGATAAAGCAGACCCTGATCTAGATGAACAGCTTTACCAATTCGCCACAAATATCAAGCAAGCGTTAGGAATCTGGCAAAATAGTCTTGTACACTTGCTTGAAGGTCATGAACCATGAAAACGAACGTTGAACGTGTCCTGGATTATTTATGGTCGGTGAGCCCAAATGGCGCTACCAACGCGAAAATACGTGTGGCGACAGGCATTCAGCCGCACCAGCAAGTTTACATGATCACCAGTGAGCTGGTGCGGAGAGGGAAAATCCGCAGAAGCAAAACCGGTCGAGAATGGGTATTTTACCTTGGAGAAACGACGGAAGAGGTTTTATCCAGCCCAGGAAAAGCACATCCAGGCACAACACATCCAAAGCTTACAGCTGCTCAATTCGAAGAATTTGCTCGCCGAGTGTTCAGCCAGTACTTTGGCGTTTCACTCAGCGAAGGGCAAGTGCCTGGTGTTACCAAGTTAT
>JACUUU010000239.1 GCA_014859065.1 Anaerolineales bacterium | reverse complement strand
TTACGGTGATTTTGGTTTCGACGAATACAGCGGACACAACCTGCACTTCGGCGTCCGCGAGCACGCCATGGGCAGCATCGTCAACGGCATGGCGCTGCACGGTGGGGTAATCCCTTATTCAGCAACCTTCCTGGTCTTCTCGGATTACATGCGCCCACCCATCCGCCTGGCGGCGTTGATGGGACTAAGAGTAGTATTTATCTTCACCCATGATTCCATCGGGTTGGGTGAGGATGGCCCCACTCACCAGCCGGTAGAACACTTGTTGGCGCTGCGCGCTATCCCCAACCTGACGGTGATCCGCCCGGCAGATGCTACCGAGACTGCTGAAGCATGGCGAGCTGCCTTGCTCAATCAGAATGGGCCAACGGCGCTTATTCTATCCCGGCAGAACCTTCCGGTGCTGGATCGAAAGAGTCTGGCGCCTGCCAGCAGCCTGCAGCGTGGTGGTTATGTGCTGTGGGAATCACAGTCCGAGCCGGAGCTGATCTTGATCGGAACGGGATCAGAAGTACAGATTACCCTGGCAGCCGGGAAGAACCTGGCTGAGGCTGGAATTCCAGTCAGGGTCGTTTCGCTGCCCAGCTGGGAGCTATTTGACCAGCAGACACCTGAATACCGCGAAGCTGTGCTGCCTTCAGGAGTCCGCGCCCGAATCGCTGTGGAAGCCGCAAGCAAATTGGGATGGGAGCGGTATGTAGGTCTAGACGGTACAGTCGTTGGACTGGATAATTTTGGCGCCTCTGCACCTGCTGAAACACTTTATGACAAGTTTGGCATCAATGTGCACCAGGTTATTACAAAATCCACAAGCATTATGAACAGGAGAAAATCATGAAAGTAACTGCAAGAAATATTCAAAATTTGCAAGTTGAGATTAACACCGGCAGACACACGATAACTGCTGACGAGCCAATTGGTGTAGGCGACGATGCAGGTCCCGATCCCTATGCACTGCTTTTAAGTGCCTTGGGGGCTTGCAAAGTGATGACCGTTTTAATGTATGCACGCCGAAAAGATTGGCCAGTTGATCAAGTGGAAATTGGGTTAAATATTAAAAAAATTCATGCCAAAGATTGTGAGGAATGCGACAGCAACCCTGACGCAAAAGTTGACCTCATCGATGTCACATTCAAAGTTGAGGGAAATTTATCGCCTGAGCAAGTTCAGAGGCTGAAGGAGATTTCCGAGCGCTGCCCCGTGCACCGCACCTTGACTGGAGAAATAAAAATCAAGACAGTTATGGGAGACTCTTAATGGTTTTGCCAACAATCTTGATCGAGCAAGCGAAAAGTGTGTTGGAGAACAATTGGATGGGGTATGCAACAAAACCTGCACCTATTTTATATCCTCATCAGTGGAGTTGGGATTCTGCATTTATCGCCATTGCCTACTCTCACTATGATCCACCTCGAGCGATGCTCGAGATGCGTTCACTGTTTCAGGGACAATGGTCAAATGGTATGCTTCCACATATCATCTTCAATCAGCAGGCTAGAGACTACTCGCCTGGTCCGGAATTTTGGCAAGTCCATCGCTCCCCACACGCTCCAGCAGATGTGCTGACCTCCGGGATTATCCAGCCACCTGTGCATGCGACTTCGATCTTGCACATAGCTCGTCAAGTTAGTGATAAAGCCCGCAGTTTAGCCTTTCTGCGTGAGATGTTCCCCAAACTAAAGGCTTGGCACACTTATCTTTACAGAGAGCGAGATCTAGATCAGAATGGATTGATCTCAATCCGACACCCTTGGGAATCAGGTCAGGACAACTCTCCCATATGGGATTCAGCGCTCTCCCGTATCGCAATCTATGATGGAATGGTCCCCGAATATCAGCGTGTCGATACCTCAATTATTGACGTGACTGAGCGACCTTCCCCAGCAGAGTATGACCGCTATGCACATTTAGTTCAATTGTTTTACGAGAATGATTACGATGAAGCGCGAATATTCCAAACCAGCCCCTTTAATATCCAAGACGTCCTGTTCAATTGTCTTCTGGTTCAGGCAAACCATGATCTTTCAACCATAGCTGGTTTATTAGGTGAAGAGTCTCAAGTCTTTGACAAATGGGCTGCTAAGACTGCCGAAGCAATGAACAAGTATTTATGGGATAACACCCACGGGATTTACTTTGATTATGATCTGATCAGCGGGCAACCCATTCATGCGCATGTAGCTGCTGGCTTCTCTCCAATCTATGCCGGTATCCCCAGCCCAGCTCAAGCTGAAGCCATTCTTACAAATCTCAATACTTATGGCTTTTGCCCTCTCGATGAAACCTGCTGGGCAGTACCGAGCTACAGCAAGTTGGAGCCTGGTTATTCATCGACCCAGTATTGGCGGGGTCCAGTATGGATCAACGTGAATTGGATTCTCTATCATGGATTAATGCGCTATGGTTATCATGCATATGCAGAACATGTCAAACAAGCTATCATCAAGCTGCCAAGCGATTTTGGCTTCTACGAGTACTTCGATACCGAAACTGGAGAAGGGCATGGTTCAGCATTGTTCTCCTGGACTGCAGCCCTGCTTCTAGACTTACTATTAGAGGAGGAAAATTATGATCAATTCAATTAAAAAAGTTCAATCATTAGGACAATCTATCTGGTATGACAATATCCGTCGTTCGATGTTAGCTTCTGGAGAGCTGCAAAGGCTGGTAGATAATGGCATCATGGGGGTAACATCCAATCCTACAATTTTCGAAAAAGCAATAGCCGGCAGTCAGGATTATGACGATGCTTTACGAGAACTGATAAAGCAAGGGCTCTCGCCTGAAGAAATTTTCGAGATCCTGGCGATCGACGACATTCGCTCAGCCGCTGATATTTTACAGCCCGTTTACCAGCAAACCGGAGGTAAAGATGGCTTTGTAAGCCTGGAAGTAAGCCCAACCCTGGCACATGACCTCCATAGAACAATCGAGGAAGCTGTCAGGTTGTTTACAACTTTGGAACGCCCCAATGTGATGATAAAAGTCCCTGCAACAGAAGAGGGAATCCAGGCTTTTGAAACCTTAACAGCTGGAGGCGTTAATATCAATGTCACTCTGATCTTTTCGATTTCTCAATACCAGGAAGTTGCCAGAGCTTATATATCCGGGCTTAATAAGCGGTTTAAATCTAGACAACCCATTGATAACATCGCTTCAGTAGCGTCATTCTTTGTCTCCAGGATTGATACCGCGGTTGACTCGCAGATCGAAAACATCGGAAATGAGACTCTCCTGGGGAAAATTGCCATAGCCAACGCTAAAGTTGCCTATGCACGCTTTGGCGAGATCTTCAACGGGGAGGGATGGCAGCGGTTGGCTGAGTCAGGTGCCAAGGCTCAACGGCCTCTTTGGGCAAGCACAGGCACCAAGAACCCGGCTTATTCAGACACACTCTATGTTGACACTTTGATCGGCAAAAACACAGTCAACACTGTCCCTCCGGCAACGCTCCAGGCTTTCGAAGATCATGGTCAGGTCGAACCTACCCTGAACACTGGGTTGGAGGAAGCCGAATCCAATCTCGAGCAGCTCAAAGCTCTAGGAATTGATTTAGACTCAATCACCCAAAAACTGCTCGATGATGGTGTGGGTTCCTTTGCCAAATCGTATACAGATTTGATCCTGAGCATAGAAGATAAACAAAATCGATTGAAAAAGGATAATCAAGATGTTTCATACTAATCTGGGGTCTTATCAGGAACGAGTTAATGCAGCGCTGGAGGAGGTGCAGGCTGAACGCATCCTGCCGCGCATCTGGGATCACGATCACACGGTGTGGAATTCCAAGCCAGATGAGATCACCAACCGACTGGGTTGGTTATACAGTCCGGAAAAGATGGCTTCCGAGGTTGATAAACTTCAAGCGTTAACCCAAGATCTGCGAGATGAAGGCTACACTCACGCGCTGCTGTTAGGCATGGGAGGGTCCAGCCTTGCACCGGAAATGTATCGAAAAACATTCGGGGTCAGGGATGGGTTCTTAGATGTAGGTGTTTTAGACAGCACCGATCCGGCTGCACTCCTGGACTGGGCAAATCGTTTAGACCCCGCACGCACCCTGTTCATTGTCTCAACCAAATCAGGTGGAACGGTGGAAACCTTCTCGTTTTTCAAGTACTTTTACAACCTGACTATGGGCGAGGTCGGCAGGAAGCACGCTGGCAAACACTTCATCGCCATCACAGACCCTGGCAGCAAGCTGGCTGATGCTGCTGATGAATACGGCTTCCGAGCCACGTTCTTAAATGATGCCAACATCGGAGGGCGCTACTCAGCTTTATCATTTTTTGGATTGGTGCCAGCCGCGTTGATTGGTGTAGATTTGGAAAAACTTCTCGCTCGGGCGCAGACAGCTGTCCGTGAAAGTGGTGGCAGCAGCAGTTTACACACAAACGATAACCTGGGGGAACATCTTGGCACAATCCTCGGTGAGCTGGCAAAAGATGGTCGCGATAAGCTGACTCTGATCACATCGAATAATATAGCAAGTTTCGCAGATTGGGCTGAACAGTTGATTGCCGAAAGCACAGGGAAGGACGGTAAAGGGATTATCCCAGTAGTCGGTGAGAGTCTAGGCTCTGCGGGTGTGTATGGGAGTGATCGCCTGTTTGTTTATCTACGGCTGAAATCTGACACAATCCATGACAAAGCAGTGCAGGATTTGGAACAGGCGGGACATCCGGTGGTCACCATTGAATTGACCGACCTGTATGACCTGGGCGCTCAATTCTTCCTGTGGGAGATGGCAACTGCGGTTGCCGGATATCGATTAGGAATCCATCCATTCAACCAACCTGATGTGGAAGCTGCCAAAATCCTGGCTCGCAAAATGGTCTCCACTTATCAGTCTGAGGGGTCTCTACCCGAACAGTCTCCCGATTTTCAAGATGAAGGAATAGCTGTTTTCTACGATAATACCGGTTTTGGATCAGCAGAAAACCTGGGAAAGATCCTAAACTTATTCCTGCAGGAAGCCCATCCTGGTGCGTATGTTGCCATTCACGCATACGTCCCACCAACATCGGAAATGGATCGCTTACTTGCTTTACTCCGCAACCACATCCGAGCGAAAACCCACCTGGCAACCACAGTGGGATATGGCCCAAGATTCCTGCATTCGACCGGTCAATTACATAAGGGAGATGCGGGAAAAGGATTATTCATTCAGTTAACTTCTGAAGCGGTCCAGGATGTTGCCATTCCCGATGTAGGTGGCTCTGAAGCTTCCAGCATTAGCTTTGGGGTACTAAAACTGGCGCAGGCGTTGGGAGACCGCCAGGCATTAATCGACAAGGACAGGCGTGTTATCCGCTTCCATCTAGGACGAGATGCCCAGGCTGGCTTCACGCGGTTGTTGGAGCAGTATGCATGAATCTGGAAATTAAGTTCATGTCCCCGGCTTCAATTCTGACCGTCGCAATTGTCAAAGATTTCGGGGTAAAGCGAACTAAAAAGGTCGCTGCTCTCATGAGCCTGATTGCCCTATTCCCTTTTCGAAAGGCGAATTCATGATCCGGGCGATGATCTTTGATTTGGACGGCACCCTGGTGCAGACCGAAAAGCTGAAAGCATTATCCTATGCTAAAGCTGTGGTTGACCTTTGTCCACAAGATATTCAAGAAACAGCAGTGATCGAAGCCTTCAAAGAGGTCGTTGGCCTTTCGCGCAAAGAGGTAGCAGAATGGCTTATCGAGCGATTCCATTTGCATGAAAGTTTGTGGAAGCGAATGGAAGACTTAGGCGTGGATACTCCCTGGCAGGCATTCATCCAGGTTCTCCCGCATTAAGGTAAAGTAGTTCTTACCCTGCTTTATTTCATC
>JACUUU010000238.1 GCA_014859065.1 Anaerolineales bacterium | reverse complement strand
CCTTCCGCAAACCATTGAACCATTGAATCGCTGACAAGACCGCTGACTGCGCTGAATGTAAGGCAGTTTTTCACACCTGTCAGGTTCTCCTCGTATATAATCCACGCAGGTGGACTTTTGTGTTCTTCCAGGTGTGACTTCAGTCACTCTTAACCTACCATGGAACAATACCGAGATGCTGTTTGCGCTTCGCTTGCATTGCAGCGTTAATAACGATCCTTATCAATTCTGGAAGAATATAAAAAACCTCCTTTAGAAACTTGCTAAAGAAACACTTCTGGTGAAGTAAAATTGTTTTGGTGGGCATTGATGTTCTCTATTTTGGTGTGCTACCTGGAAGTACATACCAGACCTACCATTTTAGTCTTAGAATTTTCAGAAAGAATAACACACTAACTACAATTTACGAAGTTAAGACTGACATGTGTGGGTTTGATGGTTTAATTCAGTTATACAATAATATGGATCTATTCAAGCGAAAATCATTGTTTGTTGCCCTTAAATTAATTCGCGGGTAGCCTCACGACCACCCGCAATTATTAGACCCCATCTTCTGCTTCTGTATTGCTGCCTATCTAGCCTTTGAACTGGTTGCTCTTGATTCTTCGGCTGCCACCGCTATTCAGCCATTTCTGGTTTTAGGAGAGATAGCGTTCGTTGACATTGGGTCTCAGGATCACCCTGCATCCAGGAAAGCTTTTGCCTCCGCCATGAATCGATCCCAGGCTGGCTCATCCTCCAGGAGCAAATGGTTCTTGCTCTCCAGCAAGACGAAGCGTGCTCCAGGGATGTTTTCAGCCAGCAGACGGCCTTCCGCAAAGCTGGTCAGAGCGTCCTGCCGGGCGTGTAAAACCAGGGTTGGGGCTTTGACCTTTTTCGCCAGCTCGGTCACATCTATCTGGGATGAGCCTTGCCTGATGCGGTAGGCGGTCTCCGGCGAGGCAGATATGCGCTGCAGCTCGTTGAACCATGCCATTTGTTCTGGTGTGGCTTCGGGTATGAAGAGCGTCGTAAATGCCTGGCGGAATGCCGGGTTTTCTTTTCCCCAGCCCAAACGCACCATCTGAGATAACATCTGTATCTCCTCGAGTTTATCCCTGTCAACGTCACGCCGCTCACGACCGCGCGCGTAGCCGCCATATAAGATCAAGCGGGATACCCGTTCAGGGTGGCGCGCTGCGTAAGCTGTGGCGATCGCGACTCCTTTAGACAGGCCCAACAGGGCAAAGTGTTCCAGCTCTGCTGCATCCACAACCGCCTCCAGGTCGTGCACCCAGGCTTCAAAGGAAATCTCATCCACCTCACGTGCCGACAGACCGCAACCGCGTTCGTCGTAGCGGATCAGGGTGTGATCCTTTGAAAAACCCTCCAACCAGTGTTTCCACACCGGGCTATGCCAATCGAACTCGAGATGGCTGAGCCAGTTAGCCGCCTTGACCAGCGTAGGACCCGAACCGGATGCTGCATACGCCAGCTGGGTGCCGTCCCAGGAACGGCAATAAGAAATCCGTTGTTTCAGGGATGCATGCCCCTCCCTCTCGCCAGTTCGCCAGGGTTGGGAAACCGTTCGTAGAGGCGGAAATTCCAGGCGTTGTAGATCTGGGTGGGTTAGCCCAAAAATTCGCTGAGGCTTGTCAACACCTTTAAGTGCGTGCCAGCCAAAATCCTGCCAGCTTGCGTCCGCTGGTAGTGGCCAATTTTGTTGCACCTGCTCGGATACCAGGATCTGCCCACCCCAGGCCGCTTCCATGATGCGAGCGGTATGGTTCATAACAGGGCCATAATATTGGTCATCGCGCCGGAAGAATTCGACACCTTCACTTGTCTCCTGTACACTGTGCAAGCCAATCCGAATGCGTAGTTCGCCTATATCCCCCCACGAATGGCTTCCCAACTGGCGCTGGATCTCCATGACCGCAGGCAAGGGATTGGCATCCTCAAAGACAGCTTGAATACCATCACCTCGCATCTCCAGGATCCGTCCTCCAGCTCGTGTGATTTGCTCTTCCAGGATGTTATTGTGCAACAGCAGCGCGGGGAGCATGGTCTCCCCGTACAGGTCCCACAATGCTGTGGAATTTTCAATGTCAGTCAGAAGGAAAGTTAACATGGCTTGTCAATTCTAAAGCGTACCGCTGGTATCAGCCGGGAGATCAATTTGTCCGCATGGGATTCTCTGATGCATACCCATCAGGAGTGGAGCTGTCAGATTGCATCACCCAATTATACAATCCAAAAACGATCCCCCATAAAATCCACACGAAAGGAGCGGGGCGTACCATTCCCCAGGTAACCGCATCGGTCAGGCCGTGCACTCCCAACGCAATCTGGCTGCATAACAACCATGCGCCTGACCCGGCTAACCAGCCATCCTGGCGCCATAATCCAATGCGGTAAATTCGTACGGCGCATGCAATTGCCAGGAAGAAGATCGCCAACCAGGCTAATAACCCCAGCAGACCCAGGTCAACAGCTACTTGCAGGAAAAGGTTGTGAGCGTGGTGAACTCGACCAGGAGCGATATAGAAGAAGGGGTAAAGCAAATCAGCTGCCTGAGTAAAGGAACCCATACCCACGCCGGTAAAAGGAAAATCCTGCACCATATAGAGGGCGCGCGACCAGATTTCCAGGCGGTTTTCCAAACTGCCCAGGGTGTCGTTGCCCGTCAACGCTTCCAGGATCGGCATGAACCCGAGACGATAAATTCCTAACCCAGCTGAGAATGCAGCCGGGACCAGCACGATCCATGCCTGCCGCCAGCGCAGGATCAGCATGGCTAAAACCGATACACCCACTGCCACCATCGCGCCGCGTGATTGGGAGATCGCCAACATCGCTGAGATTGTCACCAACCCAACCACACTCAATAATCGGTGCAGCCAGTTGACCTGCCTCCAGCCGAACAGCAGCGCTGCCAATGCCACAGGCAAGAACAGCACCAGACTGCCAGCCAATACGTTAGGGTGAACTGTGTCCGTCACCAATATAGTGAAGCGCTGGTACACCTCATCAGGCAGAAACGGTATTTTGGTGGTTGCCCATCTCACGCTGATCGTCGCAAAAGCTGCCAGCAGGATGCCGGCGGTGATCACTGACATTTCCAACCAGCGAATCCGCTGCCCGCGGACAGCCCAATTCACGATCACGTAGAAGAGGGCTACACCGGTTAGCAGCCTGTATACCTGTTGGAGGGTGACCTCTGGTTGGGTAGTCACCCACATCGTGACCGGCATCATGCTCAACAGCAGCAGCACCGGCAAATCTGCAGTTGTGCGCACGCTGAGCGACCAACGTCCGGTCGAAATCCGCCGCACAAGCAGCCGAAATGGCCAGAAAAAAAACGCCACCCCCACAGCAGCTGGCAGTAGGTTGGTATCGACCAAACTTGCAGCTACCATGAGGGTGACGCTGACGAGTTCTATATGCGCTAGAAAATCTACAGGTTTAGAGGTTGGCAAATCGGAAATCTTTATCGCCTAATACGTGTCTTGAGCAAAATAAAAGGTTTCAGCATATGCTCGCTTCAACACTGCGACTCTATTGGTTACCGTTTAGCGGGCAGCTTTTTCGTTTCTGGCTGGCCCCCATCAGCGCTGTAATATTCTGGGTAAGCGTAGTAATACTGGTAGCCCTTGTAGGAGTGGTATTTATAGCGAGATTGGGTAATCTTGACTTCGTTGAGCACCACGCCCAGCAGAGGTGCCCCGACCCGGCGCAGCTGTTCGACCGCCTGGCGGGCTGCAGCGATCTTAGTCGTCCCCGGTTTGAGCACCAGCAGCACGCCGTCAAGGCGCGGCGCCAGCACAGATGAGTCGGTCACTGCCAGAACCGGTGGGCAATCGATCACTACCACATCCACCACTGATTTGACTTGCTCCAAGATCTCCCCCATCCTGGCAGAGCCGAGCAGCTCAGCTGGATTGGGAGGCGTTTTCCCCGAAGTCATGGTGAACAAATTGGGAATCTCCGAAGCACGCAGGGCGCCGTCCAGCTGTACCTGACGCATCACGAACAGGCCGCTGATCCCAAAGCGGTTGGGCAGCCCCAGCAGTTTGTGAATGCTGGGCCGCCGCAGGTCAGCGTCGATAATGGCGACCTTGCGCTCACCCTGAGCCATTACCAGCGCTAAATTGGCAGCTACAGTCGACTTCCCCTCATCAGGGGATGGCGAGGTGACCAGGATGCTCTCCAGAGGATGGTCTACTGAGGCGAAATCCAGGTTGGTGCGCAAGGAGCGGAAAGCTTCCGCCACTTGCGACCGCGGTTGGTAAGTCGCTGCCGGCTTGCCATCCACAATATCATGGGAGGCGATGATGCCCAGCACCGGCAGCTCTAAATGACGCACCACATCGTCAGGATTGCGCAGGGTATCATCCAGGGCTTCGATCAGGAAAACCACGCCGACTGCCAGCATTAGCCCAACCACAGATGCCAGGGCGGTGTTGGTTGCAGTGCGTGGCCGGATAGGTGTAGTCGCAGCTACCGCTGGTTCTTTTAGAACAACAGTTGAGGTGGTCTGTGCTTCGGTCAGGCGCACCTGCTCGTAGCTCTGCAGCAGGGAAGCATAGGTCTGGCTTTGCTGCGCCAGAGATGCTTCCAGCCGGTCTCGCTCAGCGCGCTCCTCGCCCGAAAAGCCCAGCTCCTGCAGAGCTGCCCGGGTTTCATCCATCTGCACCTCCAGCTGCACCAGCTGGTTTTCCAGGTTGAGCTTCGAGGCAGCAAAGCGGATAGCTTGCTCTTCGCGGTTCTGCTCGGCAAATTCGGTCACCAGCGCGTTGGCAATCAGGGCAGCTAACACCGGATCGGTGTGCTCGACCTGGACGCGGATAAGTTGGGTATCCCGCAAGGGTTGGGCGTTGATCGCATCCCTCAGCGATGAGGTGTTCATTACCAGACCCAGGTTTTCAATCACCCGTTCCAGCACCGGTCGGGTGGTCATCGTCTCGACATAGGTGCGTGCCAGTCGTTCGCTGGTCTGCAGCACGCTCATATCGACTGTTTTTGTGGAGGGAGCTTCAATGATCTGCACCAGTGCTGATGCCTGGTAGGTTGGTGTGGTTCGGCTGGCAACTACAAAAGCTGTCAGAGCAGCCAGCACAGTCGCCAGGCCAAGCAGCCATGCCCAGCGCCACAACAAACTGATATAACGTTGCAGGTCTTCAGAAAATGAGGCGGTTTCCATAGAATAATAGCCTTTTCATAAATAATTCTACACCATTATGGGAAGATTATGTCGAAATGTCCCTTCAAGGAATGCATGCAGGTCTTAACCTGTATACCGATTACAGGGCTTGAATGACTGCCTCTACCACCAGTTCAACCAGTTCGGCAGTCATGCTGGGGTAGAGCGGTAGGCTGACCTGGCGGGAAGCGATTTCTTCAGTCAGCGGGAGCGAGACGCCTGGATAGCGTTCTCGATAGTATCTAAACCGGTGCACCGGTGGGTAGTGAATGCTGGTTTGGATGCCAGCCTCACGCAGCTGCTGCATGAACGCCGCTCGCTCCAAGCCAGGCGGCAGCAGGACCGGGAATAAGTGATATGCAGGTCGCCTGTCTTCCTGCTCTCCCATGATCTCTGGCGCTCCCATATATTCAGAACAGAATGGCAGCTGCAGTGGAGTATCCTGCAAGGCGTGCCAGTAGGTATTGCAGATTTGCGCCCGGCGGCCGTTGCTGGCGCTCAGCTTCTCCAGCTGTGCCAGACCCAACGCTGAGCGTATCTCATCGATGCGGTAGTTGTACCCCAAATCTACCACGTCGTAGCTGTGAGCGTGACCCTGGTGGCGCTCCCAGGTAAGCGTGGTCATGCCGTGCGAGCGCAGCAAACGCGCCCTCTCCGCCGG
>JACUUU010000237.1 GCA_014859065.1 Anaerolineales bacterium | reverse complement strand
ATGGGCACATGGCAAAGGAAGAGGTTATTGTGCTTATGATGAAAACCGGATGGATGGGTTTCGTGTTCTGGTTGCATATAGAAGACAAGCGCACCGTTGAGCGAAAGTGCTTGAGCCAAGTGCTGCGGTCGCTGGAAAAGCTGACTGTACCACCCTAAGCCTGGCGGAAATACAATTACCGGTGAGCAGTCAGGGAACTGAACAATAATCTCACACAACGATTGCTGGTATTTTGGGATGAATTTCTTGTTTTTCCAGCGCCAATAACGGGCAATCAGATTATCCCTGATTTTTTTTACGAATGAGGCTTTCATCGGCTGAAGGGAGATGATCTAATATCTCTTTAACTCTCACATCCCATGAGTTCTCTATGGCTACCCTTTCTATTGAATGCAAGTAAGATTCGTCCCCACGCAGCTGCAGGGCTGCTTCAATTTTATCTATAAAATCTCTAGAATCCTCAGCGACCAGTACCCCGCTGTATTTTTTACACTCCTTCATGGCTGTTGTTATGATGGGTTTTTGGGCACTCATATACTCGAAAAGCTTGAGTGGAGAGGTGGCATGAGTTACATCGTTCAAGACGAAAGGAATAGTTGCCACATCAAAATACTTGAGATATCTGGGTAATTCGTGGTACGGTATAGCATCAAGCCAGATCACATTCTTTAGTTTCAAGACACCACTTTTGAATAACGAGTCATCATAATTAGGTCCAATTAATAGGAATAAGTAGTTAGGCAGCGCCTGTGAAGCCTCAATGATCAAACTATAATCAAACCATTGGGCTAAAGCCCCATAATATCCAATGACCGGTATGCCATTTTTGACGAACTCCAAGATTTCGTCAGGTGGTTCTTGTGTTTCCAAAATTGATTTCCGAATATACTCATAATCCACTGCATTGGGATTCATCAACACATCAGGTCGTATCGATTCTATTTCTTGGAATAAATTACCCGCGGTGGCTAACACCAAATCAGCAGTTCTGACCAATTCATTATGATTCCTCTGCTTGGTGTTCATATCTCCTAATAGAACTGATAAATCGTCGATATACTCATATACAACCCGTGGCTTATTGAAATACTTAAGATATTGCTTGTTATAAGCAAGCGTGAATACTACCGGGGAAGGGATGTTTTGTAAAATATCATACGGACCATTCAAGAAAACATAAAGGTTTTTATCAATTTGGCTAAACTCACTTATAGTTTCAATTGCCGAACTCTCGCAGAAAAACACTAAACATCCTTGTCGCGAAAGTGCCAAAGCGATTTGATGTGGTCTTTGAAAGAGAGGTGTATTCCAGGGAATGGTTGGTACAATTACCACCACCTCCTTTGCAGTTTGATGCTCAGAGAGGATTTGATCTAACTCAGAAATCAATAGCTTTCTTGTTCTAAGGTTTTGTCTGACATTCAATAGAGATTTTGATCGCCTGATCGCTCGTAGAGGAAAATCTCTGGCTTTTTTTTGAAAGTTATTTAATAAGCGAAAGATTGGAAAAAGAATCTTCTCTCGTGTGCTTCCAGGTGGATAAAAATTTCTTTGAAGAAACCTTTTCATGCGGAAAATATCAAAAATAATCCTGTTATATCCCTCAAGTTTGCTATTAAGGTTGATAACCTGAAGGGCAAGATCCATCTTTTCTTCCCACATGATCAACAACTGCTCATCCAAGAGTTCCTGGCGATAGCGGTGCGGACGCCATTCAATCCCCCATTTCAATTCCAACCTTTTAAGATTTTCTAAATATTGTAGCCAATATTGCTCAAACCCCACCACCGAAAAGCCCGCACTTCCCCAATGATGAATAAAGACGTCTTCAGCGCACAGAAGTTTGTAGCCTTTCTTCTTCAATCGCAAAGAATAATCATCGTCTTCAAACATACCCATACCAAATTGCTCATCCAGTGGGCCAACATCCTCCCATGTATTCCTTCTAAGCGCGACACACAGAAGTGGCAGCATAGGAATCTCGAATGATTGTCCCACATGGGCATCAGTATATTCTTTGGCAAAGGATTCCATCCCATCTAAATCACTGTAATCAACTTTGATGCGGGTTTCATTGCCAGAGTTGTTGGTGACAGGCCCAACCATTCCAACAGTCAGGTCGTCAAGATATTTCAATAAGCCTACCAGCCACCCAGGAGTGACCACAGTGTCGTTATTTATAAAGACGAGGAATTCCCCGTGTGCCCTGGCTGCAGCTTGATTGTTGCCGCGCGCAAAGCCTTCATTTTTCGAATTTAAGACCACAGTTGTGTGTGGATGCAGATTCGCAAATTTTTCAAGATATTGAGGGGTACTATCCTCAGATGCATTGTCCACAATAATGAGCTCATAATCAGGCTCATTAGTTTGGTTTATTATGCTCTCGAGACACTGGCAAGTGTAGTGCAAGTTGTTATAAGTGAGCACAATAATACTAACCGTTGGTGACATTCATTGCTCCAAACAAAAATTTCCAGGCAACCGCTGCATGCTTGTATATAAGTAATAATGGCTCAGCATATTTAGTTGCATTCTCAATATTTCCAACATCAGTTCCTATAAATGTAAATCTGCATATTGATACAAATGCAGATCGTGAACAATTATGCTTGGCACAATAATACAGCTGCCCCCAATATCTTTACCGGTTTTGGTGATGCTCCCATTGTTTACCCCACTTGATTTCAAATTTCCGTTTGTTTTCTTCAAATAATCGCTGGACTTTTTCTGTGTCAATAATGGAGAAGCTGGCTTTACCCCAATGATGGATGAAAATATCTTCAGCGCAGACGATGCGGTACCCTTTTGCTTTTACCCGCAGGGCATAATCATCGTCTTCGAACATACCAGTGCCAAACCCTTCGTCTAAAGGACCCACTTCTTCAAATAAGGAGCGGCGCATGGCAACACAAAGAAAAGGTAGCATTTGAACTTCGAAGCTTTGCCCGGCATGCTCAGTGGTATATCTTTCCGCGAAACTGTCCATTTCCTCGATGGTTGAGTAGTCTACGGGGATACGGGTCTCATTGCCCGACCAATTTGTAGCTGGGCCAACCATACCAATCTCCAGATCGTGTAAGTATCTGGCAAACCCAGTAAGCCAATCTCGCGTTACCACGGTGTCGTTGTTTAGAAAAACAAGAATGTCACCGCTGGCATTCTCTGCGCCGATATTGTTGCCGCGCGCAAAACCCTCGTTATCAGCATTCAAGCAAAGATTAATATTGGGTTTTGCCTGCGCAAATTCCTTTAGGAACTCTCGCGTTCCATCAGTTGAGCCATTATCAACCACAACAACCTCGTAATTCGGATAATCGGTTTTCTCATAGATGCTTGTCAGACACAACCGGTTGTAGTCCAGGTTATTGAATGTCAGGACAATGACGCTTACCTTCGGGTACAATGAATTGATAGCAGGTTCAATTTGTGCAAATCGTTGTTCCCATGTGTTCTGGCGAGCAAATGACAAGCGCTCCTGGACTTTAGCAAGTGAGGTCTCTTTCAAAGCCTCTTCGATCGCTTTCAACCACTCTTCAGCGGTGGATGCCATTCGGGCATACCTCGCATAACGATTTAATTCATCCAGGTCAGTAGCCACAACAGCTTTTCCAGCACTGAGATATTCAAACAATTTAACCGGGTTGGTGGCCTGGGTTAAAGCACTCTTCTTGAAAGGAATGATGCCTACATCAAATGCATGTAGGTACAATGGGAGATCCTGGTAGGATTTTTCACCCAAAAGCAGGACATTTGGTAATCCCTCGAGCGGCTCCAAGTCTGCATACAGCGTGCTGCCTATTAGGACAAATTGCCAGTCAGCCCGAGCCACAGCCAGGGTTCGGATCATGTCGCTGTCGAACCAATCCGCGATGGCTCCGTAATATCCTATGATTGGACTTGATAAATGGGCAATCTCATCAGGGCGACGCAGAACCGGATAATGAAAATGGTCATACTCCGTTCCGTTAGGCACGAGCAGGCAATTTGGGTTTTTCGGTGATATTTCTTCATGCAAGAATTGGGAGGTCACCAGGACCAGATCACTGTCGTTTATCAGAGTATCTTCCAACGACAGCATCACTTCCGTGTTAGTAGAAAAACCTCGGTGGTAATCCATACAATCATAGATCACTTTCCAGCCAAACTCACGTCTCAAAGTTAGGGCGAGGGATGTCCAAAATGGAAGGTCAACCAGACATACCGCGTGGGATATTTTGAATTCGTCCCTTATAGTCTTAAAAGCTGAATAAAATGCCTGATGCATAGGCTTGTCGATTGTGTCCTGGTACACATTTGCTGAATGAGGAGAGGGCAAATACACCTCATAAATTCTCTCCGCAATAGATTTGACCAGCGGAAATGGGGATTCTCGGAAGTTGGTATTTAGGTAAAAAACGCGATGACCAGCTTCCGCAAATTGAAGAGCTAATTGTTGCGGTCGTTGTCTACGGGTGTACCAATCCATTACCGGGAAGACAATCAGATCATACCTGCCAGGCGTCTTCCTGACTTGTGTAGCAGCTAAATCCTCTGAAAAACCCTCTAACTGCAGACTGGGGGCGATTTCCTTCCCAACGGATTTGCTCAAATTGTCTGAAGCTTGCGTATGCGTCAAGCTTTCTCGTGAAAGTAAGCGTAACAACGCTCGCCAGAAAGCACCTACAATCCTCACGATCGACCTGGGGATACTGGCTGGATATTTGCGCATATTACCGAGGGTTATCAGAAGCTTCCAGGTACGGCTTTGTTCAATCTGAAATAGTTGCCATTTCAATGAATTATTCTCTGATTCAGCTCGTTCAAGACGTTCTGTAAACTGCAAATGACGTTCTTTTAACTCTGTCCATTGCCCGAGCTTATATTCTGCAGATTGATCACGTGCCTTTATTTCTCTCTCATAATATTGAGCTTGGGACAAGATCGTAACCCATGCATCTGTATCAGGTTGAGGAGAACTGGGGTAAGTTTTACTTTTAGGAGAGACCTTTTCATACACCTGCATCCATAATTTTGCATGTTTTGAGAGAAGCCATTCTGCCCTAACGGTCTCCAGAGCTTGCTGCCCAATCTCATACCTCAATTCTGGTGATTCAACTAGCAATATTAATTGCTCCAACCAATCATCCAAATCTGATGCCAAAAAACCGTTTTTCCCGTGCTGGACGACTTGCGCATATGTTGGTAAATCGCTATAAACACCTGGAACTCCCAAGGAACTGTATTCAAGGTACTTGATTGAACTCTTGCAGCGGTTAAAATGATTGTCACGTAATGGGGCAATAAAAATATCATAATCCAGATCACTGAGGGAAGCTGCAAAATTTGCATAATCCAAGGTCGTAGAAGGTGTCCACCCAACGTTTGGTAAGGCAGCAATATCATCGGGAATTGGTGCCCCTAGAAAACGAAAAACGACTTGTTCTGGGTAACGCTCTGCGATCTCTACCAACACAGGTGCTACCAAAGCCAGGTCTGGAGTATGCGATCCACCTCCTATATAGCTGATAATTACCTGATCGTTAACTTTCCGAGATTCTGGAGAGCGAAGATTCCAAATTCGGTCATTCAAATAGTTGGGTAATATTGAGACATCCGGATTAAATATTTTTAGGTATTCATATAATTGCTTTGTGGTGGTTGTTATATGATCTGCCTCAATGATCGCGCGTGTCATTGGTAAGACTGCCTCGCCATAATAGAGGTCCAGGCGGTCCGGGTGTTCTTCAGGTAAATCCAAAAGCAGATCGTCCAGGTCGTAGATTATTGGTTTTTGATTGGCGCGTGCCAGCCTGCATATCTCCTCAAAAGCTTTCCAATGGCGTGGGAAATCACGCTGGATCACAACCAAA
>JACUUU010000236.1 GCA_014859065.1 Anaerolineales bacterium | reverse complement strand
GACGACTGGACGGTCACCAATGTCTTCGTCGAGGGGACACCCTACTGCACTGGCGGTGGTTCGTGGGGTTCCTTCTCCTGGTCTTTCCATACATCCCCATACGAAGTCAACATCTACCACCCGAGGTACCAGGGCACAACCGATTCCTGCTTCGCCACTTACTGCTTTGAAGTAATCCCCGGCGCCGGGGCATTCGACCTGCCTGTTTCCTGGTACTGGGCTGGCGACGGTTATGGATCACCCCCTCACCGCCCCTGCTCGGACGATAACTACACTCCCAGCGGTCAACCTGCCTGCGACGAAGCCATCAACCCCACTGCCGATATCCCCCCCTGCGCCTACGAACCGGGCATCTACCTGATCCCCGAGATCATCACCGCTTCCGGTTGCAACGGGGTCGAGCAGATCCACGACCTGAAGCTGCTGAATGCCAGCGGCTATGCTGGCGAGTTCGACCTGGAATATACCCTTTTAGAACCTGCCTATGGCACGATCTCCGGTCCGCAGAGCATTTATGCCGAAGATGGGGAGTTCGTGGAGTTCGAATTCACTCTGACCCCTGAAATCTGCCTCCCTGACGGTGTGGTAATCGAGGGCAGCATCCTGGCTTACGATGAGAATTACTCGGACACTTCCAACATTCACAAGACTATCTCCACCGGAACATTCTGGGAGCAGATAGCCACCGAACCAGACAGCGGTCGCATGGACAACGTGCTGGCTGCATACGACGGCAGAGCCTGGTCGATCACCGGCTACGGCGCGAATGCCAACGTGAGGTACTATACACCGGCTGCCAACAGCTGGACAACAGTGCCCACGTCAGCGCCGCCTTTTGGGGTCAATTACGCCCGCTCGGGTTGCCAGGTGGATGACACAGTTTACATCTATGGTGATTCAACCACCAGCGGCTTCACCGGTTTATGGGCATACAACCTGGACGCCAACACCTGGACCAGCCTGTCACCTGGCGGAACTGCTCCGCCTTATACCGGAATCTGGGCACCAGCCTGGGCTTACAGCCAGGAGACCGGTCACTGCTACCTGACCGGCGGCGCAACTACGCCTGGAGGCGGAAACCTGACCACCGTCTTTGTTTACGACCCAGCAACGGATGCCTGGATGGCTCAACTGCCCAACTTCAGCAGCACACGTGACTTCCACGCCGCCTGGACCATCGGTGAAGGTGCTGACCACATGCTGTGCGTTGCCGGTGGCGTCGACGTCAACAGTGTGGTGCATTCCAACACCGAGTGCTACCACTTCGATACCTACAGCTGGGGAGCGCCAAACGGTGATATCCCCGCCCTGCCGTTAGGTCTGTGGGGCATGGGTTATACCGAGATAAACCCCCTTAGCGGCAGTCAGCTGTGGATGGTAGGCGGTGCAGACAGCGACTTTATGCTGCACTACAACACCTACTACTACGATGTCGCACTTGGGGTCTGGGAAACCGGCGGCCCCTGGGTAACCTCCCCGGCTTACCGCCTCTCTGCCACCAGCCTGGACAACAAAGTCTATAAACTGGGTGGCTCTACCGGCGGTTTCGTTTATACCGGTCTGGCTGACCGCCTCGAATCCTGTCCCGAATGCACCCAACTGGGTTATCTCGAAGGGTATGTCTACGATTACGACGGCGTCAGCCCGCCGGGTAACCCAGCCTACGTGCACATCGATCCAGGAAATATCACCGTCCCGGCTGATGAATACGGATTCTATTCGGCTGCCCTGGTGCCCTTCGTTTATGAAGTCACCGCCAGCGCGGTCGACTATCCCGAAGAAGATGGTCCCTATGAAGTCATCATCCTGGCAGATACGATCACCGAGCAGGACTTCATCCTGGATCGGCCTGATATCGAAGTGGAGCCATTATCGATCACGGTAGAAATCCCCTATGGCGAGACCGATGCCGAAACCATGACCATCTTTAACCTGGGCACCTTAGACCTGGATTTTGAGATCTTCGAGATACCCATTGGAGCAACTACAGCTGGTCCGCCCAGCGGCAGCTACCGCCAGGTTCCCCAGGTCATCGGTGTCGATCCGCAGATCTATGCCGATATGGCTGCCTCTGCCAATGGTAAAGCTGGCTTCTTCATCGCCTTCGCCGAGACAGCCGACCTGACCCCAGCCTACTCGCTGAGCTGGGGCGAACGCGGGCACTTCGTGGTCGCAGCGCTCAAAGCGGCTGCTGAGGCTGCCCAAGGAAGGGTGCAAGCCTGGTTGATCGACCAGGGGATCGAATCCGAATCCTATTGGATCAACAACAGCCTGTTCATCGAAGGTGACCTGGCTACCCTGGAAGCACTTGCAGCCTTTCCTGAGGTGTCGGGCTTTATGGCTAACCGCACTTACCACATCATGCCGGTTGAATACAACCTGGAGATCGAAGCCGGGATCACCCAACCCGCTTACCCCTGGAACGTGATCTTCCCCAAAGCCGACCAGGTGCATACTGAATTAGGTTTGACAGGATCAGGCATCGTGGTGGCAGGTGTGGATACCGGCGTGGAATACACCCATATCGGCCTGGTGGAAAATTATCGCGGCAACCTGGGAGGTGGGGTGTTCGATCACACCTACAGCTGGTTCAACCCTGGCACTGACGAGTGCGGTGGAGGGCTGCCTTGTGACACTGATGGACACGGCACACGCACCCACGGTATTATGGCTGGCGACGACGATCCCTCCTTGCCCTCTAACGCCTGGATCGGTATGGCACCGGATGCCCAATGGATCCACTGCCTGGGCTTACCCTACGGCAGCGGTTCGGATACCGAGCTCAACGCCTGTGCACAGTGGTTCCTGGCGCCTGGGGGAGATCCCGACATGCGCCCCCATGTGGTCAATAACTCCTGGGGTTCCTGGTCTCCCAATGACTGCGGTGGCAACTGGTATGCACCGGCATTACAGGCTTATCGCGCTGCTGACATCGTCCCGGCTTTTGCTGCCGGCAATGTAGGTGATTACGTAACTCCCCCGCACTGCAACAGCAGCACGCCCCCAGCCAACAACACCGACCCGGATGGTAATCCTCTGGCTTTCGCCAGCGGAGCCCACGGTTCCGGCGGTCTGCTGGACTACTACTCCTCCGGTGGACCTAACGCCTGCAATCCGGAGAAGCTCTTCCCCGACGTGGCTTCCCCTGGATTGGGCTCCTGCACCACCAACCTGAACAACAGCTACTACTGCGGTTTTGGCGGCACCTCCGCAGCCAGCCCGCACACCGCCGGCTGCGTCGCCCTGGTACGCCAGGCTGCCCCCTGGCTGAGCGTGGCTGAAGTGGAACAGGCTATCCGCGATGGAGCTACCAATGTCGACGACCTGGCATGCGGCGGCAGCGTTGAATGGAACAACAAATACGGCAATGGCTGGTTGGACTGCTACACTGCCGTTTCAGCTGTCTATGCCTTTGACATTCCCTGGTTATCGACCAACCCAACCGCAGGCAGTGTTCCCCCTGACGATCAGCTGGTCGTGGACGTGTTCTTTGACGCCGGCGAAGTGGATGACCCGGGTGAATACAGCGCTATCCTCAAAGTAAACAGCAATGACCCGGTTGACCCGGCAGTGGATGTCCTGGTCACCATGATCGTCATCTCACCAGAAGACATCGGGCTTCTGGAGGGCACCGTCACCAGCCTGGGTTACTGCGATGAGGACCCAGTTCCGCTTGAAGGAGCTGAAGTGCTGATCGAAAGCAGTCTGGGAGAATCGTGGGTGGTAACCACGAACAGCGAAGGTTATTACTACCGCTGGTTAAGTGAAGAGGGCAACCCCTACACTGTGACAGTCAGCGCGGACGAACACGCCGGCGAGATCGCTGAGGGCGTCATCATCATCGGGCAGGAGACCACCACGGTGGACTTCGACCTGCGCTGGCTCAAACCCTGCCTGAGTGCAGACCCGCTTGTTTTCGATGTAGAAGTTGCCATCAATCACGAGCTGCTGGTTGAACTCACCCTGATCAACGCAGGCGGTGGAGACGCTGATTTCACCATCCAGAAACGCCCAGATGGGTCTACCCCGCTAGGATCTAGCGGAGAAGTCTTTGAAGCTGCGTCCAGCATCCCGGCTGAGGTCTTTACCGGCACAGTACCGCCAGGTTATCAGCCACAAGCGGTTGGTGAAACATCCTCTCCGACTGGCCCGTGGCAGACGCTTGCCAGCGCACCTTTTGTCTCCATGGACAATGTGTACGTGAGTTATGAAGGTATGGGCTACCTGGTAGGTGGCTACGGCGCCAATGGGCAGGTGGGTGTCTATAACGCCGACAGCAATTCGTGGACCACAGGTGCAACCGAGCCCTCCCCGCAGATCCAGTACCCCGTTGATGGCTGCTTTGGTTTCGACGCAGGTGGAGACCCGGTGGCTGTTCTCTTCAATGACACCACCAGCGGAGTGACCGCTCTGCACCGCTACAACATTGCCACCAACTCCTGGGATACACCGCCAGTTCCAGCAGGCTTCCCATCTAATGGGTTATGGGCGCACGACATCACCTCGGTATATCCCTACACAGGCGAGAATGTCTGTTACATCTCCGGCGGCGCTACTACCCCCGGAGGTGGTAACACCAGCGCGCTGTATGCCTACTACCCGGACACCAACACGGCAGTCAACCTGGGTAACTATTCACACCTCTCCCTGGGCTTCGCTTTCCATGCCTCCTGGTTCGTGCCGTGGATTGGCAGCTCAGGTGGCATCTGCGTCGGAGGAGGTGTAAACGTCAACAGCGAAGTCACGGCAAACACGCAGTGCTATGACATCGCTGGCGCGGTCTTCAACGCCGTAAACGCCGACCTGGGCACGATGCCGGCTGGCCTGTGGGGCATGGCAGACGGCATGCTCTACGAGGGCGGCGACTATCAACTGTGGGTCGCCCAAGGCGCTGATGCTGCCTTTGCCCTGTGGCCTAACTCGGCTTATTACAGTGAGAGCAGCGGCCAATGGCACATCGGACCAACCCCGCCGCGCACAGGTTATCGCGTCGAGGGAACCAATATCGAAGCCAGCGACGGCTTTTCGTTCTACGTGGTCGGTGGATCGAGCGGTGGCTTTACCCCCACCAACGGACATGAGCGCAACTATTCATCCGAATTCCCACCCCCGCCAATTGAAATTCTCTGGCTGAGTGTTGATCCCACCGAAGGAATAGTGCCAGCCGATGATACCTTCAACGTGGATGTGACCTTCACCGCCCTGGAGGAACTTGAAGTTGGCGAGACTTACTACGCCCTTCTCAGGATCGACAGCAGCGACCCGGTCAACAAGCGCATCGATATCCCGGTTTCTATGACCGTGGTTGAGATCCTTTACGGTGTCGAGCTGCTCCCTGAAGAAGCTGCCCTCTCCGGCGACCCCGGCGAGACGGTCGAGTATACCCTCACCCTGACTAACTACGGGACTGTGGAAGACACATTCGAGCTTACTTCTGGTGGCAACCTTTGGGATGTGCAAATCCCCGAGGATCCTATCAGCCTGGCAGCCGGCGAGAGTGCGGACGTCAGCATCCACGTCGCCGTCCCAGCCGACGCCCTTGCAGGTGACTTCGACGTGGTCACCATCACCGCAATTTCGGCAGGCGATCCGGAGATGTCTGCTGCTTCCGAACTGACCACCACTGCCAACGCGATCTACGCCCTGACGCTTGAGCCCGAGTCAGCTGCCCTCTCCGGACACCCCGGCGAGACGGTCGAGTACACCCTGACCCTCACCAACAGCGGCAACGCCCCCGATACCATCATGCTTGAGGCTGGTGAAAGCGAATGGCTCGTTCAACTGCCCGAGAACAGCTTCGAGCTGGCAGCCGGCGCGAGCGTTGAGTTCAGCGTGCACGTCAGCATCCCGGCTGAGGC
>JACUUU010000235.1 GCA_014859065.1 Anaerolineales bacterium | reverse complement strand
TTGGTATGGTGGGGTCACTCATAGTGGTGACCACATCCACAAACGGCACCCGAGCAACCACTGCCCGAAACAGCTCGGGGCGCATAGCCATCGCTGCACCGACCAACAGCCCTCCGGCGCTGCCTCCTAAGATAGCCAGTTTGTGGCGGGAGGTGTAACCATGGGCGATCAGGTATTCCGCACAGGCGATAAAATCGGTGAAGGTATTCTTTTTCTTCAAGAGCTTGCCGTCTTCATACCAACCACGCCCCAGGTCAGAGCCGCCGCGCACATGCGCGATGGCAAAGATCAAACCACGGTCGAGCAAACTTAAGCGGTTGGCTTGGAATGCTGGGTCCATGCTGGCACCATAGGAACCGTAGCCATAAAGCACAAGTGGGGCAGGGAAGGGGGCGGCATCTTTGCGGTAGACCAGTGAAATGGGGATCATGACTCCATCCGGAGCGGGGGCGTGCAGGCGCTCGGTGGTGTAAAGGGAAGGATCATAACCGGAGGGGATCTCGTCCTGTTTGGTAGTGGTCCAGGTCATGCTATCCATGTCGTAGTCGATTACCGAACGGGGGGTGACCAGTGAGGTGTAGATGAAACGCAAGGTGCGTGTCTCATAGGTGGGGTTGATGTCGGGTTCAAGGGCATAAGCTGGCTCGGGCATAGGGATGGTGCGCAGGTTGGAGATGCCATCGCCGTCTGAGATGCGCACCCGCCGTAAACCATTTTCACGCTCTATGACTACCAGGTCCTGCTTGAAAACCTGCACCTCTTCCAGGGTCACGGAGGCGCGGTTGGGGATGATCTCGCTCCAATTTTCGGGGCGTGGGTCTTCGAGCGGAGCTGAGACCAGGCGGAAATTGGATGCTCCGTCATTGGTGAGGATCAACAGATGTCCTGGTCCATCAGATGCAGCCAGGTGGTCGACTGAATATTCGATGAATGGCTGGCGGGGAATGACCACCTTCAATTGCGGTTCTTGAGAGGCCAGTGGTAGGAATCGGTATTCAACACTGCTGGTAGAGTTAAGTTGAACCCACAGGTAGGCTTCTGAACGGCTGGGCGTGATGTACATTCCGTAGGTGGGATCGACCTCCTCGTAGATCAGCGAGTCTTGCGTTGGATCGGAACCTAACGTGTGCCGGTAAAGGCGGTAAGGGCGGTGGGCATCATCGAGGGTGGTGTAATAGAGGCACTTCTGATCATTTGTCCATGCGAGGCCAATGCGTTCCCTCAAATATCCGTTGGTATTTGGGATGGTGTCAGGGAACATTTCACCAGTAATCAGGTTTTTAATATGCAGAGTATAGGTCTCACTCCCTTCAGTATCGAGGAGATAAGCCAGCAAGGTGTGGTCCGGGCTGACTTCAAAGGCACCTAAACCGCAGAATGGGTGGCCTTCAGCCAGCAGGTTCTGGTCGAGCAAGATCTCTTCCGAGTCCTCGGTGGCAACCGGCTTGCGGCAGTAGATTGGGTATTCTTTGCCAGGTTCCATGCGGGTATAGTAAAAATAATCTCCCCGTTGGAGTGGGGCGGAGACATCCCGCTCGGGGATGCGCGCTTTCATTTCCTGAACGAGGGCAGTCTGTAAATCGTCAGTGTGAGCCAGAACGGATTTCAAGTAGTCGTTCTCGGCTTCCAGGTATGCTATGGTCTGAGGGTCTTCGCGATCGCGCAGCCAGTAGTAGTCGTCCTGCCGGGTGCGGGCGTGCTGAGTGATAAAGTGTGGGCGTTTTGGTGCGCTTGGGGGAGTTGGCATGCGGATCTCCATACTTCAAATATTCAGAACGGATTGTGATGACCTGCACGATGAATTATCTCATATTGTGGGGTTAATGAAGATTTGATTATTACCATTCTTTAATGATATGGAATTGTAATCATAATAGATTCCTTTCAATTATTCCGTTTTTCGAAAAACGAGATATAATCTGATAGTGATCAAAACTTTCAAAGATGTTGAAACTCGGAGAATATTCCAACGCCAGAGATCAAGCAAATTTCCTGGCGAGATACAAAAGAGAGCTTACAGGAAGCTGGTCATGATTCACAAATCAATAAATCTAAAAGACTTGCGCACACCACCCGGTAATCGGCTTGAGAAGCTGAGTGGTGACCGTGCAGGTCAATGGTCAATCAGGATAAATGATCAATGGCGGATATGTTTTGAATGGCATGATGAAGATGCTTATGATGTTGAGATTACCGATTATCACTAGTGAGGTTGATATGAATAATAAGATTGAACCTGTACACCCTGGAGAAGTGCTAGAAGAAGAGTTCCTAAAACCTTGGGGAATCAGTCGCAATCAACTAGCCAGGTTAATGGGGGTGAACGTTTCCAGGGTACACGAGATCGTTCACAAACGCAGAGGAATAACTGGCGATACAGCCCTGCGACTGGCTCGAGTTACTGGCATGTCTCCTGAATTTTGGTTAGGAATTCAGAACCTATACGATATCGAAAAGGCAAAAGACGAGTTGGGAGATCGATTGGATCAGGAAGTGACTCCTGCGAATGAACTGCTGGCTAAATAATTAGTTCATTGGAACAATTGTCATAAAGTTTACGTCTATACAAAGAACCCTTTTGAGGGTGAATTGCCATCCACTCTGAATAATAGAGTTGGGACACCTGGGAGAAAGGAATATGATAGATAAAACAAATAGACAATACCGCTGGATTGCTTTGAGCAGCATACTGCTGGCAGTCTTAGTAGTCTCCGCTTGCGCTCCGGCATCACCACCACCTGCTAACCAACAGCCGCCTTTAGCGGGGAAAGACTGGCTGCTGGTGCAGATCAACGGGCAACCACCGCTGGCAGGCACACAGGTCACACTGGTCTTTGAGGACGCTAACCTGGGAGGTATGACTGGATGTAACCATTTCGGTGGGGATTACACCTCCAGCCCGGACGGGAAACTCTCGATCGGCACTCTGATGCAGACCGAGATTTACTGCATGGAACCGGAAGGCGTGATGGCTCAAGAAGTGATGTACCAGGAACGCTTAAACCAGGCAAGCTCCTATCGCGTGGTTAACGAACGCCTGGAGCTCCTCAACCCTGAAGGAGAGGTAATTTTAGTCTTCGAATAGAGGGATATTTAATAAATAGATCAATTTGTGATCCAATCATCCATGATGAAATCTGGGGAAAATGGATTAACAAAGTGGACACCTTCGATCGTTGATCCAGAATTGAAATCCTCGCTGAAAATCACTGGGATTTGGTTCAGGCGAGCTGCAGCCCAGATTTGAGCATCCCAGTAAGAAAAATGAGCTTCTAGTACGCCACGGATGGCTTCATTTACTATTTGTTGGGTTACCGGATGAACGCGGAAGATTGTTGATAGGTAAGTGGTTTGCTGGGCAGCTTCTGGAATGGATAGTAGAGGGGAAGGACCCCTGGTGGTTCTTGAGAAGAATTCAGACAAACATTGAGCGCTAAGCCGGCCGTTACCAAAACTTCCTATGGTTTTAAGCACCGAGAAGGCGTGTTCTTGCCTTGGCTGGTCGCGAACATCATAAGCATAAATCAAGACGTTACTGTCAATTAGTATCAACCCCATAACGGTCCAGCCTTTCTGCATAAATTTCATCCCTATTGAACTGGATAGGTTTACCTGTGGGCTTCTTAGCATTCAAGTTTTGGATAAACTCCTCGATGTTGTCGAGGGCAGAAGGGTCAGATCGTGAAGTGAAGCTGGTTTGGAACAGTCCCTGGTCAATTGCCCTGCGGATAAACTCCGATTGGCTGATACCAATAGCTTCAGCACGCTTTTGAATCGCCCGAACCTGTTTTGAGGTTAGATATATTTGTTTGCGTACCAATTCGCCCATTATGCCTCCTTTTATACATTATATTATACACCATCATTGTGTATATTGGATGTTATAAGTAAAAATGGATTTCTTATTCGCCCTGGATATTTTGAAAATCATCGGCACCATCAAGCGGGAGGTGAATCCCAGGGAGAAATCGAGGGTTTTTAACCGACAATCCTTTTCTGGTTGGATCACTTTAATGGGGGAGGATGAGGAATTAATCGGTCATACCATAATCCACTGGATGAGCAACAAGGCTGCCATACCGGCGGCAATCGTGAGCAGCACGTTGTTTGTGCGCCAGGCAACCAGGGCAGCTAACAAGCCTGCCAGCAAGCGGGCATTGCTCAAAGAAAGATCGACTGCGCCTTCACGCACCAATAGCTCGGTGAAGATGATGGCTGAAAGGACGGTGGGGGGCACGTAACGCAGCATCTGTTGAACGAGCTTAGGTAAACTTATGTGTCCAAACAGGAGGATAAAAGAAAGGCGGGTGGCATAAGTGATCAAGCCGATGGCAATCAAGATGATCCAGAGTTCCATCCCCGAACCTCCACTAACATGCCGATTGTTATCCCAACCATGGCCGCCATAATCAATCCCAGTTTGAAGGGCAGAGAGACCAATAAGACGGCTGTTACCCCAGCCAATATAGCCGCCGCTGTGCTGGATCGCTGTTTGAGGGTGGGCACAACTAACCCGATAAAGGTCAGCGCCAGGGTGAAATCCAACGACCAACTCTCCGGCACCTGGGCGCCTAAGAAGATGCCAACCCCACTACTGGACTGCCAGGTAGCCCATAAGGTCAAGCCTGCTCCTAAAAAATACCAGTGTTTATTTATCGATGGGCGCTGGTCCTGGTAGTGGGTGATCGCCACCGCATAAGCTTCGTCGGTCAAGAGGTAAGTCAGTAACCATTTCCAAAGTGGGTGCAGGGGCTGCAGGTAGGGAGCCATCGAAGCGCTGTATAAGGCGTGACGCAGGTTAACGATGGCGGCAGTCAGCACGATCACCCCCGGGATTGCGCCCGAAACGATCAATTGCACGGTGATGAATTGGGCGGAACCCGCAAACACAATGCTGGACATAGCCTGAGCTACAAGGGGTGGTATCCCGGCTGCCACAGCCAGCACTCCGTAAATCATGCCGAAAGGGATGACAGCGATGGCAATCGGTAGTTCAGCTTTGACACCGGAAGCAAATGCCCTCAAAAGGTCAGCTGTGCTGGTCGGATGTTTGGTTATTGGTCTGTTCGCCATTTGGAAAGCAATTTTACACCAGACAGGCAAGATTTTAGGAAACTTGCCTGTCATAACGGGTTGTAGGAACGCAGACCTGCTCAGGTCGATCGGATAAGGGATGAGCGAACCGGGAAAGGCATCTTTGGGAAGAGGGGTTTCAATTAGGTGTTTTGGGGGTGAATTTTAGGATGATCTGCGCTACCGCACCGATGATGAACCCCAAAATGATGATCAGGGTGTTAACAAATGCACCTTGCATGCTTGGGCTGGTTTGACTCAGGTGAATGAGGTATTCGACGATCAATCCCAGTCCTGCAGCACTAATAAATATGTAACTAAACAGGTATTGTCTGAGCAGGACCCCCGCCATACCGATCACCCATATTGGCAGGTAGATGGCTTGAATGACCGAAAAATCGATGTAATCAAGCAGGACAAAAACCACCAGCACGACCAGTAAGATCAGCGTACAGGTGACGACGTGGAGCAGGATTTTCTTTTTTTGCATGCTGTTGACCTCCCCAATGGTTGGTGTGATGGTAAGTGGGCAGCCCGGTTCGCAAACATTTTTTCAAGAGCAACAATCTCTTACTAACGTGGTTCGCACCGCCATAACCGCTTCACATGTCACTGCGAGCGAACTTTGCGCTAAGTGAAACGACGCAGTCTCCCTCACAAACCTAATACAAGGGGGAGATTCGCGCAGAACGCTCCTGATGAAATGGAACGAAGATTGCAGCGTTTCACTTAGCGCACAAAATACTCCTAATGACACGCAATGTCATTCCAGAATGAAGACCACTGACGGCGTGGAGGTATGGTGAGGTAAATGCGCCC
>JACUUU010000234.1 GCA_014859065.1 Anaerolineales bacterium | reverse complement strand
CCCGCTGGCTGTAGAAATATTCGTCCAGCAGCGGCATGACCTGGTGGTTCCAGGCAAAGTCCAGGGTATCCAGGCGATCTTCTGCTTTTGCTTTACCAACGGTCATGAAATAGCTGTGCCCAATCTGGTGATCCCGGCTAATGTGATCAGAGATCTCGGCATTCAATCTGCGCAGGACTCGATCCAATCGGACCACCGCACCCTCTGCTTCAACCTGGATGTTTTTCAGAAGACCAAGCCTGGGCATGAGTTCTACAAAAGCAAATCTCCGGCGTAAAGCGACATCCAGCAAAGCAATGCTGCGATCGGCAGTATTCATCGTGCCGAGTATGTACAGGTTGGGCGGGACAGTAAAAGCGTCACCGCTGTAAGGTAACTGGACGGTAAGATCCCCGCGCTTATCGTCTTCGATCAAGGTGATCAGCTCACCTAGAATTTTGGCAATGTTGCCACGGTTGATCTCGTCAATGACCAGTACGTATTGGTTTTGTGAATCTCGATTGGCACGGCTGCATATCCGGCGGAATGCACCAGGCAACACCTCATACGAAATGTCGCCCGCTTTCTCCTCTGAGACCACCGGGCGCAACCCCTCCACAAAATCCTCGTAGGAGTAAGATTGGTGAAAGGTCACCCATTCGACAAAGTCTTCAATTTTCAGTGGGTCAACCCGCTCTTCTAGTATGATCTGCAACGCATCGGCTAAATTCTCCTCTACATACTCGCGACCAGATTCGGTGAGCATCCAGCGACTGTGCTGGTCTTTGTCGAACAAGTAAGGTGTTGAACGAGACTGAGATCTGACCGTTTCGCTCTCAGGATCGGTATGGACTAACAAGTAACCCCAAATCTGGTTCGTAGGATACTTCACAGGAGCGAGTGATAACCTGGCCTGGATCAGTTTATGCTTATGTAAATCGGGGACGATGAATTTTTTGTCATATTCATCCACGTACATGCTCAAAGCGATCACTTCGTGGAAGGTCAGACCCTCAATCGCGCGCTGGATATTGACGGCTTCCGTTGGCGCCTGCTTGAGCTGCGGTTCTATCAGTACTTTTGCTGCCTGGCGGGCAATGTAGGTTTTTCCGGTTCCGGGAGGGCCATACAAGATCACGTTTTTTGTATACTTAAAAACTTCCTGAACCCTGCGGAGATCGATATCTTTTTCTGATGGCCCAGGTTCAGGACCATCCCCATCGATAGGACTTCCATCCCCAGGATCCTTTACCGGTCGCCATTCGGATTTGAGATCGTCATAAAAATCAAGAATCGAATCTTTTGCCTGGTATCGATTCTCAAGCACTTCCCGGATCTGATGAATGGCACGATCTATATCCCCACCATCTTCGCCATTAATTTTATGCTTGTAGGTCTCATAGATGAGTTCTTTGTCCTGCGTGCTGATGATGCGCTCGTAGCGCTCCGGAAAAGCCAAGAAAAGGAGTGCGTGGCGCATATCGTAAGCACGATCGCCGGGACTGGGGATTCCCTCTAAAATTCGATCCAGGGTCTCTTGAAAGAGATCGGGCTCTTTAACGATTTGTGTCCCTTCACCAGACTGCTTCACTTCAAGAGCCATGAGAATGATCAACCAAAATTGGGCGTATTTTTGATGGTATTTCAAAGTAGTGCGGGTATATCCATGACGTAGTGCCTCCCAAATCGGATCATCGGGTTGAGGAAGAATGAATCCAGCTCGTTGAGCAGATTCTTGTATATACCTGGTTTTGGTTTCAAATTTTATATAGCTGGAAGGCAGGCAGTAGAGGTAGTAAATATCTGCTAGAAGTGCCCACAGCTCTGGCGAAGCGCCTTGCATCTGCTCTTCAAGCTTCTGATCGAATGATAAATGAGCGCCTGCGATACCGCCTTCTATCATGCGCTCTTTCATTTCGGCCAGGTTTTCCCGAGTCCAAATAGCCCTTTCCGGCCAGAGCAACGAACGATCTTTGAGCAGGCAGCGCTCCTTGAATTGGACGAAGACTTCATATAAAGGTATATAACGGGGATCATATGGCATGGATCAACCTCCTGTAATTAATTAGCCAGTGCGCCAGTAAATGTCTCTTTAAATTCATGGATGAGTGCTGTGGTTCGTTCGATAGGCTGGTGCAGGTTAATGGTGGCGACCAGAATCCGCTCGGATCGACTCTCGATCTGGAATAACTGCCGGAACGTTTGACCTGTGGAAACCTGAGGATAGAGGATCAAACCGTGGTCACAATTCATACGCGTCAGATAAGCCAGCATCTGGTAAAAATCTCCCTCTGAGACGCCCAATTTACGTTGCTCGGGAAGTAAAGTCTTATATTTGGTGTCGAGGATCACCAAAGGGACGCCAGACAGGTTATGCAGTACGACATCAGGGACAAGCTTGAAGACCGACGCATTGTCAGGTGAGCGCCGGGCAAGATAGGTTGCTTCCCCTTTGGACTGGATGCGAAATTGAAGATTACCCCATCCATGCGGGAAAATACTTTGACGGTGGCGTTGCAGGAAGCTGGCCACAAACTCCTCAAAGAGCAGGTTCATATCGAAGACAAAGGCGAAATTCAGCATCTTACCAGCTGATAAAGTCATGGTTGTATTCTCGATAAACATGCGTGCCAGGTTAAAGGCTGGAAGGTAGCGATCATTCAAGCGGGTGAAAAGGACCTGATCCAGTTTAGATGAAGTAAGCATCGCTGGGTTTTGCACCGGGGCTAACCATTCACCCAGGTCCATCAAGAGCCGGCGGTTCTCATTATTTCTGGTCTGATATTGCAAGAAATCAACCACATAACAAAACACCTGGTTAAGCAAGATATCTGGTGAGAACTCATCGTATCGCACATCAAAGCGGTGTTTTACATGCGGTTGACGGATGAGCTGCTGCTCTAAAAGCCAGCGACCTCGCATAACCGGTAAACTATCTTCGACCTGGATGTAGTTGTGAACCAGCCCGCGCTGCATGAGACGATGCAAGTCCGCCGCCAAGAGTCGGGTCAACAGCTCCAGCCAGTCCGACTTTTGCTTGCCCAACGCAACAATATCCTGTTCGTGGATACGCAAATGCTGTGTATAGGAGAGCATATACAGGAGATTGTGCGTAGCAGAGAGGGCAGCATTGCGATGTGGTTGCGTATCGATCGGCTTATCCGGATCACTGTTCACCCCGTAGTCGATCTTAGGTAAGATTTGTAAGGTCGTATCCGCCACGCGCATCACACCGACGAACTGGGTGGCTTTAATCCCTTTCCGGAGAAGTACAACGAGATCCCTGCCTGTATTCTGATTTAATTGATCGAGGCCTTCCATCAGGTGATGATCGGCGTTTATACCGAGTTCATGAAAGGTGCGATATTGGTGTTCAAACATAGTGATAGATGGCATGGGACCCTAAGAATGATATGCTAACAGGTTTGAGCTCTGTTCGTCCACCTGAAACTATAACCCGGATGGTAGCGACTTGATTCTCTTGATGCAAAGGATCAGATAACGGCATCAGGTAGGGAAGCATGGGTAGGGTGTGAGTATAGTGAAAACAGTTGATTAATAAAATACTAGGAGTGCTTATTTATTTTATATTTCCTGATAAGCTACTATACATTTGTTCTCATTTTGTAATTAGCTGTTTAGAATTTCACCCACGACCCAGTCGTAAATTAAGAGAAACTGTTCTAACGATTCTTCATTTAATAGCGCGTGAATCTTAATGTTAGGACGCCTTTTGATAGCATCTTTGGGGATATTAACATCCGAAATCTGATTCAAGCGACTCAACAGTTCGAGTCTCTTTTCTTCTGCATCGAATGGGGGTTTAGAAGCGAAAGAATCAAAATAGGTTTCCACAAAACCAAATGTGTTATATACAGCGAATAATTGATGCCGCCTACCCTGGTGGTCAAGATAAGGTACAAAAGAACCATGTACTCGGCCCTTTCCCCAGCGCACTTGCATTTTTTGCTGTGCCCATTCCAGGATGCGTCGGGCAACTCGCGCTGCATCCTCCCCATGCACACGCTCCAGTTCTCTGAAATATGACGATTGATCCCATTGCCTGGCTGGTGGAGCAACGGGTGTTCTTTTCGACATTCTAAGCGGCCCTAAAACTCGCGGAAGGAGCATTTCGATCTTTTCTGTTTTAAACCGGCGCATCTCCAGGGCAGCAAAGGCAAAATTTGGACTTCCGCATATATTTATAAAGCGTGCTACCCTAGCCAGGTCTTCATTGATCTCATCCACCACTATGATCAGGAGGAAATTTCCACTTGCCAGTGATTCCTCAACATTGTTGCGAAATTCTTCTTCATCCCAATCGGTTGAGTGGACTGCTTTCCTCACCAACTCGGCTAAGTTTTCATCTGATCGTTGGAGCACAATTTCATCCAATTCCTGATAACTCATCTCCCATAAATAAGCAGCGTATTCCATTATTTGCCCGATCACTTTCCTTTTGATTTCTGGGTTCGAAGAGAGTTTGCACTCGATTAATGCGATATCACCCTCCGCAGTGAATCCCAGTAGATCAACAGATCCAACAGGAAGGGTAATTTCCCGCACTGCTATCAGCAGCGGACTAGTGCCGGCTCTCACTTCGTCGAGTGAGATCAGAGAGGGTGATTCAGCCAGGAGGTTTTGTAATTCAATCTCCTGGTTAAAAGCGGCTAAATCGATCAATTTCCACTGTTGCTCTGATTGACCACGTATCAGAACTCTCACCATGCCTCCTAATTTATTAAATGAACGAGCAAGAAGCAATTATGCCTCGCTGCTCTACGGAATATCTGAGTCCTTTACCTCACAAAACTGCCTGAACTATTCCCAGCCTCTGTCATGTTTACTTGGATCAATCTGGCTGGCTGCATAACGAGCCACAATTGGTCTGGAATCACCAAACACCTTTTGTGTGATTTCCTCCTGGTTGATATAATCAACAAAATTCGCCCTCATGGTTTACTCATAATCATTCCCAAAGACATTAAAAGTGGTAGCTATAAGCCACTCGCCACTTATCTAAACAAGCTTCACCTGGCAAGGATTAGTAACACATATTCACTCCCCATCTCCCTCTCCACCTAACTCTGCATATATCCCTTTAAACTGTTCCAAGGCTACCCGCAGCTCCTCCACGATCTCGCCAGCCAATACATCTGGGTCTGGCAGGTTGGCCGTGTCTTCCAGCGATTCATCCCTTAACCAGAAGATGTCCAGATTGACCTTGTCACGTGCCATCAGCTCTTCATAGCTATAAACCCGCCAGCGCCCATCCATATTATCCTCCGACCAGGTAGGTTGGCGCTCGTGGCGGTTTTCTGGGTTGTAGCATGCCACGAACTCGTTTAGATCCTGGCGGGTCAGTTGATTGGTTTTCAGGGTGAAGTTCTTATTGGTACGCAGGTCGTAAATCCACAGCTCTTTGGTCCAGGGGGTCTCGCTGGCCGGCTTGCGGTCGAAGAACAGCACGTTCGCCTTTACCCACTGAGCGTAGAAGACTCCGGTGGGCAGGCGTAACAGGGTATGCATGTCGCACTCCTGCAATAGCCTTCGGCGAACGATTTCTCCTGCCCCACCTTCGAACAGCACGTTGTCAGGCACGACAATGGCTGCCCGACCATGCTGCTTCAGGATGCTGCGAACGTGCTGCACACAATTGAGCTGCTTATTGCTGGTTGAAGTCCAGAAGTCGTCTCGCACGATCGTCTGCGATTCACGCCGCACCTCGCCCTGTTCAGTCACAAAGGTGACGCTGCTCTTCTTGCCAAAGGGTGGGTTGGTAAGCACCATGTCGAAATATGATCCGGGATGAGCAGCCAAACTGTCGGCCACATAGATCGGTGATTCTTTACCGTTTGCTCCAATACCGTGCAGGTACAGGTTCATCACGCACAGGCGGGCGGTGTTGTCCACGATTTCCCAGCCATACAGGGCTTCGTGGTTCAAATGTTCCCACTGGTCTTGAT
>JACUUU010000233.1 GCA_014859065.1 Anaerolineales bacterium | reverse complement strand
CCTGTTGGACCAGTGGATTCTGACCCGGTGGATTCGGAGCCAGTGAATGTCGATGATCTGTGGCAGCAAAGCCCGCATGCGGATTCATATGTGGTGGATGAAGCTGGCAATAACAGCACCTGTGCAAGATGCCATGCGCCAGTAAACTGGCTCCCCTCCATGGACGATATCCCTGCCAGCTGCCAGACATGTAAATTTGAAGTTTCAGAGCCACCTCCTTATATTTCTCAGGAGGAATGGGAAGATGTTGGTTGTGTTGTCTGCCATAAGGTCGATAGGAATGATGAAGTCTTACCTGGATTTGCCTGGTTAGAAATCGCTCAAATTGGTGAATATGAAGAATTAGATACGACTTCGCAGTTGTGCCAAAAGTGCCACATCGCCGAGGTTGATCTGCCTAGTCATCATGGGGTCGAAATGGAGGGAGTTCATACTGATTTTGTGTGCACAGATTGTCACAACCCGCATGATACAACTGCTTCATGTGGGGCTGTCGATTGTCACCACGATGTGAGTATGGTTGATTCTCCAATTCCAGGCCATGATGAAAACCACCTAACTGTCCATTGCGTGGCTTGCCATGATGCTGATGGCATGCGCGTTGATTTCAGTGAGGATATCGGTTTGTGGATAACCTATATTTCTGGATCCGCTGGAGAGGCAATCAAAGAGTACACTTCACACAACATTCAATTACCAGTTCAATGTGAGCGTTGCCACCATCCAGATAATCCATGGGATTTGCCAACGGTTGATCAGCCTTGACTTTATTTACTTTACCCTTGTAGGGAATATTGGTTGATAAGTGAAAAAGATATTCTTATCTCGTATTTTAGAAAAGGGATGATATGAACAAGTTTATTAAGATTTTCTCAATTGTAGCAATCGTGTTTATGGGCCTCACAGCTGCCATGAATATCCTTGGAGGAGTAGGGACAAGTTGTGCTGCATTTTTTACCAGGGATTATCCACCGATGTGGAATATTATCCGAGAAGATGTCCAATGGTTGTATCAGGCATTTGTGATTATCACAGTTCCACTAGGTATTGTTGGTGTTTGGGCAACCATAAATCTAATTCGCCGCAAGCGAAATTCCTACCGGAATGCATTAATTTTGTTGGTATTAGGTAGCATTGTTGCTGGAATTCATATGTATGTTTCACTAGACATACTCGGAAAAGCGGTTCCTGCCAATATGAAATTCTATTCCAATGCAGTTACCCTGCTAATTTTCCTGATTTTCTTGCTGCCTGGGATACGAGGGAAAATCGATTTTTCCGAACCTTCAGACGATGCCAATATGCGCATTGGGGGAGGTCTGGCAGCCATCGTGACGGGGATCATCACCTTGACAGTTGCATTATGGGCAGGTCCATCACATATGTTCCAAGGAGAAAACTGGGTGCTTTTGCTCCAGTTGCCGCTTACATTAAGTGGTGTCTTGCTTATCCTCGGTGGGATTGGTGGTTTGATCCCCGATAAACGGGAGAAGTTCTCCAGGTTTTTGGCTTCCCTATCGAGCAAGGACGAGCAACTCATCTAGCTGATTCTATGCGGTGTTTATAGACTATTAGTTGGTAGGATGCAGATAGAGCAGCTTTAATGAGCTGACTTGAGCAACAAATTAGCTAAAAGTGATCTGAAGATTGGCTCAGGCGACATCCGATTCAAACTGAAGCGGATTGACTTGAGCCACAGTTGCTAAATCTTCGGGGTTATTAACCAAAATCATCGAGCGGTTGCAGGTAATTAACCCCATTTTTTGCATTGCCTTGAGGGATCTGCTGATTGCCTCGTGGGTGGTAGCTACTCTAGTTGCTATCTCAATGTTTGAGTGTGTGCGTCGATTAATAGAAGCTTGCCCCCCCTCACTAATGTCTAAGATTGCCTTCGCTGCCCTTGCCAGGACTGGACGACTGATCAGGTCCTCAAGATGGGCGAGCATCAATCGATTACGCTTTGCCATGACCTGCAACAACCCTGTTCCAAGCTTAGGATAGCGCTCCATTAGCGTATGATATCTGTGACAATCCACTCTCCAGGTCACACAGTCATGAACTGCGACTGCGGTCACTGGATTAGGACCTTTATCTAAAACTGAGGCTTCGTTAAACATTATGACCGGATTTATTACCGCGATGAGTGTTTCCTGACCTTGGATGCCAAGCTTGTAAAGATAGACCTTACCGGTTAAAAGGACATACAAACCAGCACAAGGATCACCCTCGTGAAAGAGGATGTCATTTGCTGAGTACTTCAGAACCTGCCCTGCGTAGACAATTTCCTGCAATGCGGGCTCCGGCATCCCCTGAAAATGGGACACTTTTCCCAACCTTTTTGCCAGGCTCTCCAAATTAAACATGATTGTACAAAATTTTAACCTATTTCGGTTGGGATAGGTAGTAATAAATGTAATTGCCTGTCTCGTGATAAAAGTCTGATTAGAGCAAAGGATTAAAGCTAATCGTAGACCCTAAATTTAAATCTTCTCATAAACTCCCTTTGTGACATTATTCACCATCATGATAGAATTGCTACACCAACCGAGATGAATGGCACTCCTGAAAGACTTTGTGTTTCCGCATAGATGAGGGGGACAGCATGAGTAATCGGGAATTTATATTATTAATGAAATCTTTTCTGTTCAAGTTTTATGTTGTGGCAGTCATTTCGGACAACTTGCCGAGAATACAAGTTAAATATATAAGACAACTAATAAATTTATCTAACCATTGATTTTCTCAATAATGTGTTCAACAAACATGGATAAGAAATGTCATGCCCACACAAAAAGGTACGTGCAGATTTAACCGGGGGTCCGTTATGCCCAATTTGACCAATGATCTCTCCCAAGCTGAATTCATCAGCGCTCTTCCAGAGAACGAACAACAGGAGTTATTCAAGCAAGCTTTGAGCAGAAAACTAGAGGTGGGAGAATTCTTGTGTCATCAGGGAGACATCTGGCCAAAAGTGATATTTTTAGGGTCGGGCCAGCTGCGTTGGTCTATACTATCAATTACAGGTCGGGAATTTGTCCTTTTCCTGGTTGACGCTGGGAGGGTTTTCTGGGGACACTCGATATTTGATGACCAACCCATGCCAGCCTCTCTAATGGCAACCAAACAATCTTGGGTCTACCTGTGGCCTCGTGAGATAATCCTGCCCATTTTATATCGAAATCCGAAAGCAATGTGGGAAATTACAAAGACATTGACAAGCACGATGCGAAGAGCAAGGGAAATAATTTACGGGTTGGCATTTCAACCAGTCGCCTGTCGATTAGCCAAATATTTATTAGGTCGTTTTGAATTAGAAGATGACCCAAATATCGAACGCGACATTACTCTTGGAGAGCTGGCGTCCAGACTCGCCACTTCACAGGAAGTGGTTTGCCGTGTTTTATATCAATTTCAGTCAGAAGGCATCTTGGAAGTCAATCGGGCAAGTATTTCCATTCAAGACCTTACCGCGTTGAATCGTTTGGTTGAGAACGGCTGAAAGAAAAAGGTCGCTCAGCGGTATGCCTAGTTATCCAAAGTTAGACTGGTGAACTTCTCGAGGGTGATAACGAGCCACAGCCAATTCTATTTTGATCGCTGTTGATTTGGTAATTCGTGGTTGTAACTGCTACCTGGCTTCTGATCTCACAGATGGGGAATATATTTTTTCTGCATGTCTATGCGGGTAATTCCACACCGCTGCGCACATTTCTTTCTGGAAGAAACTCTAACACGTCGCTGCGAGCTTTGGTGAATAAAACCAAAATTAGAAGAATTTTATAACGCAGCTATTGCGATCACAATTATTACCAGACCGATGAATAGAAGCAATACCCCGATTACTGTAAAATCAGCAAGATGCCTTTCAATTTGCGATAAGAAGCGTGCAGGCTTCAATGTGTGTAAAGCTGCCTGAAAATCAGCCATGCCATTTTGGACAAGCGCCATTGTCCTGCCCATTGTTGGACGCCTGACCTGTTTTGCAAACCAATCTACAATAACCACCAGATCACCTGCTGGGAAGTGGGGATAGTGGATTCTGTCCCAACGTGATGAAATGATCCTTGCTAAAATCGACACCAATAACGCAAGACCGATTGGCCATAACCCTGACCACATTGTGTCTACCTTTAATGAATAACTCCTGAAATCCACTGCTTCCGGAATAACCCAAGCAATGCTCGCGGCACAAAGCAGTAAGATTGCCCAGGCAAGCCATGTACTTAATTTAAGCGGCTCCTTACCTTGCGGTTGCTGCCAAATAAGATAGATAAAACGGACCATCAATAATGTGGTTCCTACAGCTGCCAGGGGGAGCAACACATCTAACCATTCTGACCAGGGAAAAAGTGTAGATGGAATAGCAGCTTTCAATGCAGATTTTGCCAAAATGCCACTGGTGAAGGGAGCGCCTGCCAGGGCTAAAGCGGGTAAGACCATTACTGCTGTACTCCAGCTTCTGGCAATCCTGGAAAGTTGGGCGTTCGTTATTCCCACTCCTAAAAAGAGGGCGCCTTTCGCCAATCCGTGATGTAATGCATACAGTAAGATAGCTGGCAAGGTAAGCGACCATAACCCTGGCTCAATCAACCCAATACCAATGCCTATAGTGATCAATCCCATCTGGCTAATACTCGAGTAAGCCAGGACCGTCTTGGGGTTGGGTTGACTGATACCAACAAGAGCGCCATAAAATGCAGCCGCCAGACCGGCTACAATGACCAGAGAACCCCATTCTGGGAGTGATTGGTTTCCCAGGGGGAGGAATCGAAGCCAACCAATTAAACCGGCTTTAATCATTGCACCACTTAACACTGCGCTGGCTGGAACCGGGGCAGCTGGGTGAGCTAATGGTAACCAAAAATGTAACGGAAGCGCACCGGCTTTAATCCCAAAACCTAACAGGATTAAGAAAATCGCCAGTGGCGAGAGTGAAATAGGCGGTAATTCTTGCAGGTATATCGTGTTGGCTTGTGTTGCCATCAAGATAAAGGCAGCAAAGACCATCAACTCACCGACAATGACCAGGATGATATAAACCCGGCTGGCATAAATTGCAAATTTATCGCGGTTATGAATAACCAACACATAAGATGCAAAACTCATCAAGGCGAAGAAAAAGTAGAAAGTAGCGATATCTTGAGCGATGATCAAACCAAAATTTCCGCTCATAGCCAGAAGATAAAAAGCTGTGAAGCCAGGCTGGTGATGGTACTGGGCCATATAACGTTGGCTAAAAAATCCTGCTAGAAGCCAGAGCAGCGCGGTGAAGAGAAGGAATGTCTGCCCGGTTGAGTCTAAACCCATACGGGAGCCGAGTAGATGCCAGCTTAGATCCAGGGTTGTGTCTGTTCTGACTAAAAGGGAGGTAAGCAATCCTGCCATTCCAGCAAATGGGGACAGGACCAGTGCCCCACCTCGCCAGGCTGGAACGATGAAAATAGATGCAATTAATAATGGCAAGAGAGGAGTGACCAGCAGTAACGCGGATTCAAGATTTGGCGGAAGGTTAAGTAGAGCGATCATGGGGGATATTCAACCAATGCAATCAATTCTACAACACTGAGTGGACTAAATGATACTGCTGCGAACAATCCGGATGCTATCACCAACAGCGCTGTAATCAAGGGAGGCGTAAGAAGCATCCAGTTTGTTTCTAAAGGGCCAACATGGTGCTCGAACGGCCAGGGTTTTTCCTGATCCCGGAACCAGCCGCGATATAAGATTGGGAGAAAATACCCTGCATTGAGCAAGCTGCTGACAATAAGAACGAGAACTACCCATTCTTCACCAGCATACAGGGCGCCGGATCCCAAGAACCATTTGGTGATAAAACCGGCGAACGGCGGCAGACCAATGAGTCCTAAGGCACCGATTGTAAAGGCAGTCATTGTCCATGGCATCCGTCGACCGATACCATTTAATTCAGAAATCTTGTGGACTCCCAGGGTA
>JACUUU010000232.1 GCA_014859065.1 Anaerolineales bacterium | reverse complement strand
CCAAGCGCTGCAGTGCGCGTAGGATAACTTCATTTCTTGCATAATCGATTTCACGGCCTGCTAAGAACAAAATGTGCATGAATGCTATTATAATCTTCCCGGAAATCAAATTGAATGTCAACTTGTTTATATATCGTTATCGTCAACTGGAATCTTAAAGAAGACACACTTGCCTGTGTCCATTCGCTTATTAAATCTGGCGCTGAGACAGACCATATTATCGTCGTTGATAATGCCTCAACAGATGGTTCTGTACAGGCATTGAAGAAATCGTTCGATTCATCCTTATCCATTATCGAAGCTGGAGAAAACCTTGGTTTCGCGGCTGGAAATAATTTAGGCATTAAAAAGGCAATCGACGCGGGTGCTGAATGGATTCTTCTGCTTAATAATGATACTGTTGTCGCAATTGACATGCTTTCCGAAATAAAAAATGCCATTCAAAATAATCCAGACCTTGCCATTGTTGCCCCGATTATTTACTATTATGACCATCCCGAGATTATTTGGTATCTAGGTGATTACCTTATTCCTGGCACACTTATCACCACCAACCCACATCGCGGTAAAAAAGATTCCAATAATTTCCCATCGATCATGCCGGTAGATTTCGTTAGCGGCTGTGGGATGATGGTAAAAAGGGAGGTGTTCGAAGATATTGGCTACTTTGATCCATCTCTGTTTATGTATGCGGAGGAGGTTGATTTTTGTTGGAGAGCTCGACAGGCGGGGTATCTCCTGGCGTGCGCTACCCGGGCGAAAGTCTGGCATCGAATTTCCATCAGCGCACAAAAGGATCAAAAGAGCGCACGTTATCTACGCATACGCAACCAGACGCGCTTCTACCGCAAGTATTCGCGTGGATACCAAATCCCTCTGATGTTTATCTTCTCATTGAGTCGCTCTGTCTTCCTTGTGATTCGGGATATCCTCCGACGACAAGCTCATTTGGCCCCTCCATCGGTGCGTGGATGGTTCGAGGGGTGGTTTAAACCTGATATTTTTGGAACCAGATAATCCCTTGGAGTTTTATGCAAACCTTGATGTGTAACCTTTGCCATTCCAATGATTTCGAGCTTCTATACAAGTTACCCGATCTCTTATTACAGCGAGAGCAGGTAATCTCCACATTTGTGCGCTGCAAACAGTGTGGCTTGGTCCTTCAAAACCCACGACCAAACATTGAGGAAATGAGTTTTCATTATCCGCCCGAATATGATTCTTATACAACTGCTCTCAATAACAATCAAACTCCTTGGTTGCTGCAAAAGGCATACCGCTATGGGATTGAAAAGCGGGGAAGGATAGTCCGCAATCATAAAAAATCTGGTCGCTTACTGGATATCGGATGTGCCACCGGAGTATTTCTGGCGGGAATGAAGGTACATCCGGAATGGGAATTAATCGGGGTGGAGATCAACAAACAGGCAGCCGAAATTGCCAGGGAACAAAACCAACTTAATGTCGTCCATGGAACCCTTGAAGATGCTGGCTTTCCAAGCGAATTCTTCGACGCGGTTACGATGTGGGATGTTCTCGAACATCTTCATGACCCCTCCAGCAGTCTTAAAGAAATTCACCGAATACTCAAACCGGATGGTGTCCTGGTCTTCAGAGTCCCTAATCTGAACAGCTGGGATGCAAAGTTATTTGGCGCGGCGTGGGCAGGATTGGATGCCCCCCGGCACCTGTATGTATTTGATCCCCAAACGCTCTCTAGTCTGTTAGCCAAGAACAATTTTGAAATCCATAAAATGGGGTGCAATATAGGCAGCTACCCAACTTTCCTTTTGAGTTTGCGATTTTGGTTGCTGGCAAAAGGTATCCCAGAATCTATCAGGATGACTGTATTGAAGATCCTTCACCATCCAATAATGCGTGTTATTTCATCACCTTTGTTTTTTGTTTATGGTCTTGGTTTACGTGGACCGCTAATTACAGTCGTAGCGACTAAGCGGGAGGTCGATTGATGTTGGAGATTCGTCACGATAAAATGGACAATTTTGCGGCTACTCAAGAGGCGTATAATGTGATTTACAAAAATGAAGGTATCCAGCAAAGAGATTCTTTTTATTTATGGATACTGCATCTATTAAATTTAAAGCCAGGCAGTTTATTATTAGACATCTCCTGCGGTCAAGGCAAATTGATTAAACTTGCACAAACAAAAGGCATGCATGCAATTGGAGTAGATTTTGCCTTAGAGGGAGTTTTAGTAGGAAAAGCTGACTCGCCCGCATCTCAATGGTTGGTTGGTGATGGGGAGTGCCTCCCTTTTGATAACGGATGCATAGATTACATCACTCATATTGGCAGTCTGGAACACTACCTCAACCCTCAATTAGGCGCTAATGAAATTTTCCGCACACTGAAGCCTGGGGGAAAAGCAGCGATTCTATTACCCAATGCGTTTGGACTTTTGGGCAATATCAAATATGTCATGAGAACAGGAGAAATTTTCGATGATGGCCAACCGATTCAACGTTATGCTACCCGGGCGGCTTGGGAAAGAATATTGACCGGAGCAGGTCTGAGAGTTGTAAGAACGATCGATTATGGAGAAGTAGAATTTCCACGCACTTATCGAGACGCACTCTGGTTTTTTTGCCACCCTCGAAAAGTCTTACGCTACCTCCTCTCTATCTTAGTGCCCTTCAATTTGACAAATCATTTCGTATACATCTGCACACGTGACCGATAAACCCACTTCTCACTCCAAAAGAAAACGTTTTGAATTCTCGCTGCAAGCGATCCTGCGCCTGCTTTTTACAGCTGGAATAATCATAGCATCAGCTGCGATACTTTTCCTTTTGGTTTACAGGCAGAGGGATATCCTGCTCCAGCATGAGTGGAACATCCAGGCACTTCCATTCTTCCTATCGTTCGGTTTCTACTGTATTGCTTTGTTTTTAGTTATCTGGATTTGGACCCATATCATGGATGCTGTTGGAACGAACATCCATTTCAGCAAACATTTCCGCTTTTACAGTATCTCCAACCTGGCAAAGCGTATTCCAGGTACCATTTGGTATATAGCCAGTCGCGCCCAATTTTACCGCGCAGAAGCAATCCCAATCCGTTTTACCTCCCTGGCAAGCGGTGTTGAAGTCGCCGTCACCACAGTTAGCGGAATATTGGTATCCTTGTTTTTTGCCGTACCTATCATCACCACATTTGAAATTAGCCTGTGGTGGTTCGGATTGATTCTATTGGTTGGTTTAGTAAGTATTCACCCGCGTGTGCTTGGGTGGTTGCTTAAACGAATGGGGGCAGAGACCAGCCTATTTTCTTATTTTGCACTTCTCAAGTGGTTAGCAGGCTATATTATAGTGTGGATATTGGGAGGAGTGGTCCTATTCTCGATTGGAAATATCATCACTACTATTGAACTCACCCATCTTGGCTATCTGATTGGGAGCTGGGCATTGATTGGTGTCGTAACAACTGCACTTTTTTTCTCTCCAAGCAACCTGGGAGTGACCGAAGTTGGACTTAGTTTGCTACTCTCCAATATAATGCCTGCACCTATAGCAGTGGTGATTGCTATTTCTGCCCGAATCATCATTATCCTCTACGACATCTTTTGGGCGATTTTCAGCGCAGTATTATTAAAACGCTCCGATAAAGTAGTCTAATCCAAAAGTATTATCAGTTTTTAACCGGTTCTTTCTTCTAAAGGTGCATTTCAGAGAAAATTAACCCCAAGGCATTATTGATCTTTATAAATATAAATGTAAAATCAGAGCAAAGAAATAATTAATCCATATCCAATAGGAGAGACACATGAAAATACTTAGATACTTCCTTATCTTCTCTATATTGATGGCCGCCGTGGGATTCTACCCATCACCAGCCCTTGCCGGTGCGTTTACCTACACATCAGGTATTCAAGTCCAAAACCTTGAAGGCACTGAAGCGGAGGTAGCCATCACATTCTACAACCCAGATGGTTCTGTCGAAGCTACAGTACCCGACACCATTCCCGCCAATGGTTCAAAAACATTCTTCCCCCTGCCTATGGTAGGTGAAGGCTTCAGTGGATCAGCGGTCATCTCCTCGAACACCCAGGTCGCTGCAATCACCAATATCTTGGGTAATGATGGGGCTGCTGCAGCTGCTTATATTGCTGCATCGGCTGGGCACACTGAAGTAAAAATCCCCTTGCTGATGAAGCACAATAGTGGTTTTTCAACCTGGTTCAACGTTCAAAATACCGGCACCAGCAGCGCAACTGTAACGGTAAATTACAGCACCGGGGTCGTTGCCAATGCTGTTATTCCACCCGGATCCGCACATACCTTTGATCAAACGCTTGAAGCCCATGACGCTCCAGTATTCTCAGCCATCGTTACTAGCGACCAACCCATTGCAGCTGCTGTGATCGAAGAGAGCACCCAGATCATGTTTGCATACAGCGGATTTGGCGCCGGTTCCACCAGCCCGGTACTGCCTTTGATCAATGCCAATAACGCTGGCTATGTCACCGGTGTCCAGATCCAGAATGCTGGCGGTGTTGAGACAACAGTTACACTCAGCTACACACCTGTTCCCGGCGTTGGGACTGCCTGCACAGAAACTCAGACTATCCCCGCTGGCCAGGACCGAACCTTTGCCCTGGGTGCCTTCGCTGGCTCCCCACCTCCAGGTGCAACCACTGACTGCATTGGTGGTGCTCGCTTTGTAGGTTCAGCTCAGGTCACTGGAAATACCGCAAATCAAGAGCTGACCGCCATTGTAAACCAGCTCTTACCCGGCACCAATGGTGAAGCATATAACGGGTTCAACGTAGCCGAAGCTACCGCGAAAGTGGTTATGCCTTTGATAATGGACCGCAATGGTGGTTACAACACTGGTTTCAATGTCATGAATGTCGGTGCTTCCACCGTAACCGTTACCTGCACTTTCACAGGGACATCCTACACTGTTTCCGATACACTTGGACCAGGCGAGGCACTTAACGATATTCAATACAACAAAATTGCCGCAGGCTATGTTGGCTCAGGAACCTGCGAAGCCCCTGGTGGCCAAATTGTTGCAGTCGTAAATGAGCTTGGTGCTAGCCCTACTGCCGATCAACTGCTAGTTTATGAGGGTGTACCCGCACCGTAAATCTTTTTACAGCAAAGTTTAAATCTTTGGTAAAATTGCGTATTAGGGGCGACCGGTGGTCGCCCCTAATATTCTGTAACCGATCCTATTTCAGGAGATTTCTTTTATGAGACGTGGATTACTATTCTTCGCATTTTTTGGAATTATTCTTCTTGCAGCATGTTCCCGTACCCAACCTGAAGAAATCGAACCAACCCCCACTGAGCAACAGCTCATAACCGATACACCACAAATAGTTTCCCCAACCGCAACAGTCGAAACAGGTTATCCTGCCCCCGAATTCCCCACTATCCCACCACCTTACCCTGTTGGCGATCCTTCTCCTGAACCAACATTGGAGATTATTGATTTAGAGGCAGTTCTAGATAATCTAACCCCTGGACTTGGAGCAGTGACAGGCGTTCTTCTCGATAATAAGCAACCCAGACCAAATGCCATTATCTACTTGGCAGATGTCATCCCCGACGATGAGGGGATTGAAAGAGTCGCATCTTATGATCGTTCTTCCTCCCCACGCTCAAACACAGATTCTCTGGGAAGATTTGTATTTGCAAATATACCTCCAGGCAGGTACGGCTTAATCCTTGATACTGTGATCAGCGCTTATTTACTTCACTTTCCAAACGAAGATCTTCCTCTCCTCTTCACTGTTGAAGCTGACGATTTGGAAGACATCGGTGAGTTAGATTACGATAATTTACCAATGCCTTAACAGCACATCCCTTTTATATTTGCATCACCTTACAGGAAGATCCCATATTCCATTAACTTACTAAGTGTTCTGTCAAACCTTAATCGATGATTATAAATTTGCGAGACAGAACACTTTAGGCTTTGTCAAGCAATAAAA
>JACUUU010000231.1 GCA_014859065.1 Anaerolineales bacterium | reverse complement strand
TAGAAACTTCTCCTTTGACGGCGATCATTCTAATCCATCAAGATGCATTTTAAAATTGTCATCTCACCTGGATCAGCGACCATTCGCCCTGTCCGGTAAGACAAGCAGTATGAAAACCCCTAAGATATTAAGTATCAAAACGAGCAGGAACCCTAACCAACCTGTGTAGCCCTTCCTTTCCGCATACTCCATCGCCCACGAAAGGACTGCGATGAAGACGCCAACTATCATAGCGATGAAAATTGCCCCGTAGATCGCTTGGATAAAGTTTTGTCCGGTCAATAATGAAACTACAAAAGCGATAATGAATCCCAGGACCACACCTGCTAATGTGCGCTGTCTGCTAGTCATACTTATATTTCCTTTACTAATCCATCCACAACTACGCGACCTATGCCTGAATATTGCTTGAATTGGTTTTTACGCGTCTTTAGCTTTCCACCGATAGCCTCCTCTCATCCCCAGCGTTAGCTCCAGGAAGATGATCGTCAGCCCTTTGACAAAGTTATCCCCGGTATATCGCTCGACGTGACTCAAATTGGTGGCGGCGTTCCTGTTCATCTGAACATACGACCTCGATTTCAACAAAAGGCAGGCGCAGACGTTTCGCCACTCCTCACCAGGCGTCTCGCGTAACGAGAAGCGCGTTCACCGTGTCTTCCACAACATGCAGTCCGAGGCGAAGGTTGTAAGCCGCCACACCATGACCAACAATAAAACCACCTTACAAGAACTGCTGGCTAGAAGCCAGTCTTTATACTTCTTTATCAACAAAGCTGGCATTTTTCTGAAGCCACGCCGCGATTTCTTCGATTGTATGTTCTGATCGGGCAACTTCCAGGGTGAACTTCTCCAATTGCATATTTGATATTTCAAGTCGATAACCATTCGCCTGCAGGAACAATGCTGCAGCCGCGATTCCGGTTCGTTTATTCCCATCTAAAAAAGGGTGGTTGTTGATCAGCGAGTCCATTAAGGCAGCAGCTTTCATAAACAAATCAGGATACAAATCCCGATTATCGAAACTGGTCTGTGGTCTTCCTACGGCAGACAAGAGCATGCTCAAGTCACGCACACCTTGGCCTCCTCCTATTTCCGCTACCAAACGGGCATGTAGAAACAGGATTTGTTCGGCAGTGAGGTAAATCACGCCTTTGCCAAAGCTTCCAATGCAGGTCGATATTGGTCGATGAATTCTGATACTTGTTGAGCAAATACCTCATCTACCCCGGCTATTGCCAGAGGATCCTGTGCAGGGGATATGACAATCTGGCGTTTATCTCGATCAAGGTCGATGGAGACATCGGAGCCCTCAGAAATGCCCAGCAGCTCCAGTGCATCTTTGGGTAGAGAGATTACGACACTATTGCCGGTTTTGAAAACTTTTCGTAACATCGGACGCTCCACAGTTTTGTACTTACATTGTAAGTATAACACAAGCAAAATGGAAATTTAGAAAACCTGCTCTACGCAACGTTCGAACGTTTTAACGTTATTACTGTAGGTCAGAAGAAGAAGGACTATTTTTGAGAGAAACTCAATCTGAAAAATACCCTTACAATTGAAGATCAAAATTTTTATATTGCTTTTTGACAGCTTCTTCCAATTATGTTAAACTAATAAAGATAAAAGTATGACAGTATGACTCAGGAGAAAAAATGGTGTCACAAGTAGTAAAGGTGCAAGAAAAAGGGCAGGTGACAATCCCCTTGGAGATCAGGCAGAGGCTTGGTCTGAAAAAAGGAGATTTAGTCACATTTGTGATAACGGAGGCGGGAGTAGTTATCAAGCCGGCTGAGGTAATTGTAACCGAAGCACTTGATGAAATAAACCGGGCACTAAAAGCTGAAGGCATTTCGCTTAAGGAGCTGATGGTTAAGGGGAGAGAGCTTCGCGAAGAGATGATCAAAAAGGAATATGGTTTGCCTGATAATTCTTCATGACCCGCATCTTTCTTGATTCAAGCGTTCTTTTTTCGGCTGCCTGTTCGGCGAAGGGACACTCTCGAGACTTACTTATAATGGCTACCAGAGATGAAATTGTCATAGTAATTAGCTAGGTAAAAAGCATCTATTGGGGAAACCGGAACTTGTTGCATTTACTAATATTCCTATAGTCACTCCTAAGGAAGCGGCAGAAAAACTCCGTACGTGAAATTAATCTCATCTGGTTAAAGGCAGACAGGTAAATATTTTCAAACCACCTGGAAAAGATGATTGAATGTAGCTGATCTAACCAGCCACTCATCGTCATTCTGCCAGCGGCAGGTAAGGATTGAAATAACGTATCTCAAATCCCTGCAAGCGGGGCAAGCCGGTCAGCTTAACTATCAGTCAGATGGTCAATCCCCCATCGATTGTGGGCGAATTGGGCAGCTTACGCTCACTGGGTGATTGCTTCTTCATTTAAATAAGCTTCTCACCCCCGGCAGCAGTACCAGCAAGATGATCAACAGCCCATTCACAGCCGTGATGTACTGGATTTGCCACTTGAATCCGATCAGCAGACCCTGGACGACCAACCAGATGCCCAATACCACCCCCAGCAAAATAGTTCCAGCCCATGCCCAATGAAAGCCGCTCCAACCCGTAAGCGCTTCAGCCCAACGCCAGGCTGGTCGTGCCAGCAGTCCGTAAACGAACAGCAGGGAACCTACCCCCATCACCACCAACAGGAACAAGCCTGGCAAGGTGAAATTTGCTACGGGTAGCCGCGCAAGCACCGCATCCATTTCTAATGAACGACCGCTGGGGTCGAGCAGCATGGCAATCCCACCGTAAAATCCCCCAAAAGCGAGGAAGATCAGAGCCAGGATCAACAACCAAAGAGCAATTTTCGATTTCATTTAATAGGACGCACCCGCGCACCTTCCGGTGTGTCTTCGATTTCAAATCCTTTTTGACGGATCTCTTCGCGCAGCTCATCTGCGTCTGCCCAGTGTTTTTCCTGGCGTGCCTGCTGGCGCTGCTCCGCCAGCTCTATGATCTCATCCGGGATTTGTACTTTTTCTGGTTGCCACTCAGCCAGACCAAAACCCAATACCCGGTCAAACTCGAGTAGGGTGGCTTTTTTGGTGGCAGCATCCAGGTCGCTTTTCACCAGATCCCATACCAGCGCCAGGACGCGCGGCATGTTCAAATCATCGTTGATCTGCTCACTGAAAGTCTTCAGGTAACCTTCATCTGCTGATCCTGGATCACCCCACTCGAAGGCGTAATTGCGCAGGCGGTTCAGGGCCGCCTTGGCGCTGTCCAGGCCTTCCCAGCTGAAATTCAACTTGCTGCGGTAATGGGCACCCAGGCAGTAAAAACGCCATACCAGTGGTTCGTAACCCTGTTCGGACAGGGTCTGCAAGGTGATGAAATTACCCACCGACTTGCCCATGCGGCTGCTGTCGATCTGTAAGAAGTAGCCGTGCATCCAGAAGTTCGCCAGGCGCGTCTGGTGACAGGCTTGCGTCTGGGCGATCTCGTTGGGATGGTGCACCATGATGTGGTCCTCACCGCCGCAGTGGATATCGAAGAAAGCGCCCAGGTATTTGGCTGCCATTGCCGAGCACTCGATATGCCAGCCCGGAAAGCCAGTGCCCCACGGGCTGTCCCATTCCATCTGGCGCTGCTCGTCGGGAGTGCTGAACTTCCATAGGGCGAAATCCGTCGGGTTGCGTTTCTCGCCTGCCTGCACGCGCGCCCCGGACTGCAAACCGTCCACGTTCAAGCGCGCCAGGTAGCCGTAATCGCTCAGCCGGGAGGTGTCAAAGTAAACCCCGTCCGTGGTTTGGTAGGTATACCCGGCAGATTCGATGCATTGGATCAAGTCGACCTGCTCCTGGATATGGTCGGTCGCCCGGCACCAGATATGCGGTTCCAGTATGTTCAGGTGTTGAATATCGGTCAGAAACGCCTGGGTATAGATTTCAGCGATCTCCCAGGCTGTCATCCCGGTGCGCCGCGAGCCGATTTCCATGCGGTCTTCGCCACTATCAGCATCGGAGGTGAGATGTCCCACATCGGTGATATTGACCACGTGCTTTACCCGATAGCCGTTGTATTCCAGTACGCGCCGCAGGACATCTTCGAAGATATAGGTGCGCAGGTTGCCGATGTGGGCGTAATCGTACACCGTCGGCCCGCAGGCATACATCCCGACTTCGGGTGGGTGCAAGGGTTCAAAATCTCTTAATTTACGGGTATAAGTGTCAAATAAGCGCAAGTTCATAAACCTTCGGGGTAAGTATAGACTATTTTAATGGATTCTGGTGGAAATGTATGCCGAGAGTTTAGGTGAAGTTTCCATGCCTGACATTTTGCTTTAGGTCAGGAAGCGTGTTATAGACTGAAGCTCAGGTTTCCATACCTGACATTTCAAGATGGATATAAGACATACTTTTTCCGTAATTATTGATACTCTAGACAATAGGGAATAAATCGATTCGTTTGATGTTGACCACGCTAACTTGAAATTTTCGTGCTTTGCTGAGCAATTTCAACCAGCCTTCGCAGTGCTTTATTGACAGACTCCGAATCAGGAAAAACTCTTGCCACATCAGGTGAGAGCAGCACGATGTTAGTCCCATCAGCATAACGTTGGGCATACTTTCCCCGCTTGCCTTGGTCGAAATCATATTCTTCCAGCATTTCAGGTTCAGGTGAGGTCTTCGATTCCTTCTTCATATTGATTGTGGGATCAAAGAGATTAAGGTAAATTTCTCTGTAGGCTTTCGATTATGTATGTCAAAATCACGCGGAAAGTCTCATCACTCAACAGCGCCACACGTTTTGCGATTAAATCCCTATTAGCAGTAAACAATTTCATCGGTCGAGCAAAGCTCTCGACATTTAAACTACCCTCACTTAATTCTGCGTCAGTCAGGCGAAATGCACTTGGATCCAAATAAGCTTTACTCGTAATTTGGCATAAAAGCCAATCTTCATGACCTGCATCAGCTAAAACAAGTGCTGGGCGAAGTTTTGAGCCTGAAAGGTCTGAAAATGGAAATGGAATTATAACGATGGAAGCTGGGCTAAGTGTGACCACGCCTCATCCTCCTCTGGACGATCCCAATCGCGTGCCAGAGATGTTTCACTGATCAAAGCTAAATTTGAGATTTCATCTGATGGTTCTTCATCGAGGATGGTTATAATAACCCGGCGTGACTTAGGCAGTTTGACCTTCCCTAAAATTCTTAATTTTCCTTCTTGATCAATCATACCTTCGACAACTTGAAGCATATTCCACGCTCCTTTTCCATATATTATACAATATCATTGCCCTGCTTATTAATTTTTACTCTACGGCTAGAAAGCAATCCGTATGGACACCTGCCATCCCGCACGACATCTCATGCTGATGCACCTGAATAACGCCTGACGCCCACTTTCCAGAAAAGGCGCGCGGCTGTGATTAGCGAAATCGTCGATAATGAAATCCCGTTAACGGGTTAATTGTATCTGATCTCCCGATTTGCAGGTCTGTTCTCCACACCAGGCACCACCCTCCCGGGGTGTTGTCCTGACGGGCAACTGGCGTACTTTACCAGTTGCAACGAAGGACCTCTGCGGCGATAGTCACCACAGCACCATGACAGGAAAATTATTGTCCCGCATCGGTGACTAACTTGCCATGGATCTAGAGCTTCTTCACTGCATTCAGAACGACAGGCGGGCAGGGAGCTTGTGGCACAACACAGGATATGCTAACGGCAACAACTCCGTCTATATGTCGTCCTGAAGCGCAAGCCGAAAGGTGCTGTTGAGCACAATTCATTGTCGCAGCATGCGCTGAAGGACCTCTAGAGCCTTGGTGTTCATTGAACCATGGCAGGTAGCTAGATTACCGTAATTCCAACAATCTACAAATCAGTTTACAATAAATTTTGTAACAACTCAATAATATGCACAATGTGCTGTTAGGGAAACTTGAAAAGTGAACAGTACAAAACTTGAAAAGTGAACCGCCAA
>JACUUU010000230.1 GCA_014859065.1 Anaerolineales bacterium | reverse complement strand
GATCATAGTAACGACCAAACTCATCATATTCCTTGGTGGATAGCATGTCATAGCGAGCGTGCTGAACCGCGTAAAAGATACCCGCAATGCCTGTCTGTTGGGCTGCCTCGATGAAAAGTTGGGTGGATTTTGCAATGGTCTTCAACCCAGCATGGATTGCCTCTGGAAAACGGCGCAGATGTACCATCAGATTTTCACCTCCAACCAAATTCTTAGCTTGAGATAATGGATTGAAAATCGTTTGAATTACTGGTGTTTCTGAGCCAAGCTCCTTGATGATCAATTGAAGGCACTCCAACTGTTTTGCCAGGTGACCATTTCTTGGATCTAAAACGGGAAGCTTCAGCCAATCTTCCGGTTCATGAACCACCCGTTTGGTATAGTCTCGCGTCCCTTCGATAGTTCCCCGCCATTCATCATCAGCCCCCCAATCTTTGATGGCAAAAGAAGAAGCTGGGGTAACTTTGACAAAATCAAAATCATATAGCTTTTGAAAACCTAGGTGAGCGGCGGCTAATTCCTGGGGATATTGATCGTCAACAGGAAAATGCCGCCATAGCGCAACCGGCGGTCGGTCGATATTACTTTCAGCCAGGCAGGTCTCAAGCCTGTACCGGTGAGTTATCCTTTGTGCTGCCAAATCTCTTCCTCCAACTTCCAATCACCTTCAGTGAGTTCGTTAATATGTCCTGAAGATAGCCTGCGTAACATTTCTGCGCGCGCTTTTTCCTTGATGAATCCATCTTCGATTAACGCTACAGCTCTGTTGAAATATTCGACCGCTTTTTCATTCATCCCTTGAGCCTTGAAAACCAAACCTAGACTGTAATTCGCATCCACATTTTCTGGGTCTAAAGCCAGGACCTCCTGGAAGTCAGCCTCAGCTTCTGTATTCATTTTTCGAGAATAATAATACCAACCCCGCAGCATATAATCATCGCGCGAAGTCGCTTCAGGTATCCCATGTGGATGCGGTATTCTGGTATCCTTGGAGTCTGGTTTTCTTCGTTTAAAGAGATTTAGCCGAGTCATCCACAAATTCTCCAGGAGTACTTTGAGCTCTTAATTTATTGTCCAAAATTGCGTAAATTTTCTCGTCTTCAACGGCTTGCTGGTTCAAGTACTCAACCATGAATGCTGAACTCCTTAACCGCAGCGCCATCGGAGCTACTTGGCGTAAATCTTCATAGGTTACCTTTTCACGCCCATCAGCAGCAGCATGAGCTCGTCCAGCTTCAAACAGCGTTATCTCAGCCCTCAATGAGTCGATTTTTAACTGCTCGATTAATTCCAAACCCATTTGAGCAACCTCGTTCGGGAGGTCAACCTGCGGCAGTAAGTCACGTGCAGACTGGATCTCTTGTGCCATTTGGTTAGTCTCTGCAGAATATTGTTTTACGGTCGATCGTGGATTACTGAGATAAGCCTGTACCCGTTTGTATGCTTCAAGTCGTTCATCTCGGTCCGAAAGACCGCGCGCTACAACTCTCAAACCAAAACGGTCAAGAATTTGAGGCCGAAGCCGCCCTTCTTCAGGATTCATCGATCCAATCAGTACAAAACGCGAGCGGTAAGTAGAGGAGATGGGGCCGCGCCGGACTGTATAACTCCCCTGAGCAGCTGCATCTAAGATGGCATCCACAATCTCATCTGCCAGCAGATTTACTTCGTCAACATAAAGAAGATTCTTGTCTGCCTGAGAAAGCAGCCCCCGCTTGAGGCGCAGCCGCTCGTGTAGTGCTGCGCGTTCATCCAAACCACCAATCACATCCTCCAAACGTGCGTTGAGAGGCAATTCCACCAGGCGGACTTTATCCAAAGTTGCTAAAGGTTCTCCTTGACCAAATTTGCGTGCACAATCAGGACAGATCGCATCAATCCCGCCCCCTTCTACATCTTCTGGCATACAACCATAATAGCACAGGCTGCGAGGGATCTGTGGTAAAAGGTCTATCAAGCTTCGTACCGCTGTAGTTTTACCTGTACCTCGTGGACCTATCAAAAGCACCCCACCAATAACTGGATTGATAAGGGCAAGTGCCAGAGCTAATTTCATTTCCATCTGGCCAACCAACGCCAAGAAAGGAAAAGGTGTCAAATCAGCTATACCTGATTCCCCATCAGTTTGGGCCGACCGAAACTCTCTACCTGAGACTCTATCAATCAGCTCTCGTAGAGATCGCACCTGGGATCGTGAACTATCTTGTTCAGTTTCTCCTGATAAAGGAAGATTATTTTCAGAATTCATGTGCAATACAAACCAGATTTGTGCAGGGTTACCCCTCCGGTATTCGCTGCCGACCTATTAATCCGGGAAACAATTATTGCTGGTTCACTTCTGGAAATTACCAGAACTCACATCTCCGTATGTCCAATAACGGTTGATAAAGAAATTCCAAAACATGACCGTCAGCACACCTGCTGCTAAAGCTGTATTGTTACCAAGCAGCTCGGCGGTGATGAACGTTACCGGCAAAAAATGGATTTTTTCATACAACAGCCGAAATGGTGATTCTAGAGCAGCTATGATCGGAGTTCGGATCAATAATCCCACCACACTAACAATTCCGAATTCTATGAGCTGAGTTGGGATTGGTTTTGAGCGCGAATCAGGGTAGGTCCAATAACGGTTCCAGGTAAAATTGCTCAAGATAGCAGCTATGAAGGAGAAAACACTGGCCAGCACAACGCCTAGACCAATGAAATTTATTAGAATATTGAATGTCCCAAAATCGACTACCGCGCCAATGACACCAACAGTAGCGAACCGTAAGAATCGTCGCCTTTCATGGGGGTTATTGACTATCGTTGTAAAGATCACTCCAACCCCAATTTTTCTTTGAAATATTGTATTGTTTTAGTCAGGCCATCATCCAGGCTGACTTCTGGTTGCCATGATAACACCTCTAAAGCCCGGGAAATGTCTGGTTGTCGTCTTTGTGGATCACCGCTTCCCCTTTGCTTCGGTTTAAAGACAACGCCTGCCTGGTTGCCAGTTAGATTGTTAATGGTGTGAGCAAACTCCAAGATAGTGGTTTCCACTGGATTTCCAATATTGACCGGTTGGTGCTCATCCGAGAGCAATAATCGGTAAATTCCATCAATCAAATCATCTACATAACAAAAGCTGCGGGTCTGCGAACCATCGCCATACACAGTCAATGGCTCATTCTGCAACGCCTGTTGGAGAAAATTAGGTACAACCCGTCCATCGTCGATATGCATTCGGGGGCCATAGGTATTGAAAATGCGAACGATGCGAGTATCAACCCCGTGGAAACGATGATATGCCATTGTCAAAGCTTCGGCGAATCGCTTTGCCTCATCATACACAGAACGCGGCCCAATTGGGTCGACATGTCCCCAATAATCCTCTCGCTGAGGATGTTCCAGGGGATCTCCATAGATCTCACTTGTAGAAGCCAGGAGGAAACGGCTGTTATATGTTCTGGCAATACCCAATGTATTGTGAGTTCCTAAGGCACCAGCCTTCATGGTTTGGATCGGAAGATTCAAATATCCAAACGGGGAGTTTGGATTGGGACTGGCTGGTGAGGCGAAATGCATCACCGCATCTAGCTTGCCGGGTACAAAAATAAAATTTGATACATCGTGCCTGATGAACTTAAAATTGGGATGACCACCGAGATGGGCTAGATTATCGGGGCTCCCGGTAATAAAGTTGTCCATCCCTACTACACTGTGTCCATCAGATAAAAGACGATCACACAAATGTGATCCCAAAAAACCTGCTGCCCCTGTAACTAATATTCTCATTATTGTTTTCCTAAGTGATATTAAACAACCAACACGTAAAAATCACATGAACTTAACCCAAACCTAAATAAGAAATTCCTCTCTAACTGAGGATGGTATAATTTCAAACCGGTATTAATTCTTTGAACCGGTGATGGTCAATAAACCTTCCGATACGGAAATACTTTCAATGGTAACATCCATCATCAATGGTTCCAGATGATTGGAAAAAATCTCATCAATGCCAGCTTGTATGTTGGACACGATATTCTCAGGGATAGGAATAAGACTATAATAAGCAGAGACGATAACAAAACGCGGTTCTCCCTGGCGGGTAACTTGCGGATCCAGGAATATCCTCGAATTAGCGCGAATTCCCTGAAGTTGAATACTGCCAAATACCTGCACCTGACCATCTCGAAGGAAGACCTGAATATCGCTGATCGAGGTTTCTTCGACATTTTCAAGTTCAGAGGCAACCAGATCGGTAACTTCAGATTCGTCAAAGGTCAATTCAACTCGCCCATTCGCTTTTCCACTCTCGTAGGATTCATAATTCATTTCACCTCGGTTACCCGGTGATGGAGTTGAGTGATCGACTTGAGGAGTGGGTTCCGAGTTGCTACGTAACCCTAAATTACAAGCCAGAGATATGAGGGCGACAAACAAAATTAGTATTAGAGATATTCGGAACATTATCACTTTATACCACATTCCTGAAGTGCGATTATAGCATGTCAGACCAAAATTACCTAGATTCAAATATCAGCCTTGCTGCCCAAATCGAAGCCTTGTTGTTTGTCGCACCTGGTCCGGTAACCCTAGTACAGATAGCTGCTGCATTGGACAAATCCATTGTCGAAGTCGAGAGGAACCTAACAGAGCTGCAAAGCTATTATATCCAGCGGGGCTTAAGATTGCAGATCCATGGAAACGGTATCCAGTTGACCACCGCTCCTGAGGTAGCTGGATTGATACAGCGATTTCTGGATCTGGACACCTCAACTCGTCTTAGCCAAGCAGCCCTTGAAACCCTCGCAATTGTGGCTTACAAACAACCAGTGACCCGTCCGGAGATCGAAGCCATTCGGGGTGTCAGCTGCGATGGGGTTTTAAAGAGCTTGCTCAGCAAAGCTCTGGTGCAAGATATAGGCCGGGCAGACAAACCTGGACGCCCGATACTATATGCCACAACCCCAGAATTCTTGCAAGCGTTCGGACTAACCAGCCTGGATGAGCTGCCGCCTTTAGAAGAAATTGAGAACAAATATTCTAATATCCATAAGGACAAACCTGATAATGACACTGATGAAACGTAACCGTTATTGCTACCAAGAACTCATGATTTCGTTTAACAAATAATATGGAAGAACGCATACAAAAATTATTATCGCGGGCTGGACTTGGTTCTCGCCGCGCTTGTGAAGAATTGATTGCCGCCGGACGTGGCAAAGTCAACGGTCAGGTTGTTACATTAGGGTCTAAAGCAAACCCCCTATCTGATCACATTGAAGTGGATGGGAAACCTGTCTCGATCAGTGACGATCTGGTCTATATCGCAGTATATAAACCTCGGGGGGTGATATCCGCAGTAACCGTCCCAGACCAACGACAAACCGTGCGCGATTTAGTCCCAGTTGTGGGGCACATATATCCAGTAGGTCGCCTTGACGTTGATAGTGAAGGGTTGATTCTGCTTACCAACGATGGCAGTCTTGCTAACCACCTTACCCATCCGAGGTATGGTCACGAGAAGGAGTAGACAACCCACACTTGTTCTATCTACACGGGTAGTTCTAAATCCAAAAACAAAGTGATACATTTTATTCGACTTTGCTAGATAACAGAGTATTCTCCATTAGTTTCTATAAACTAGCGTAATCGATCTGGTATCAAAGTGAATATATTAGATCTTCGTTAAACCATAGATCTATACAACATGATCAATCTTATTTGATAGTTGAACCCTTCATAATACCCGGATGACAAATATATTTCTTGACTGAAATCGCAAAGAGAAATTTAAAATGTTTATAAAATTATCTACCTTGGTTATTACGGGATTCGATCTCACGGTCGGCAAACAAAGACCTTCGGAATACTTGGTTTGGAAAACATATTTCCATTAGTTAAATGATTCCAATCCTAATACAAATTTATTAAATTAAAAAGGCACTTTGTGGTGCCTTTTATTGTACTGAGGTAGGATTCGAACTTTAGTTCGCCGAACCTACGACCTTCGGGTTATGAG
>JACUUU010000229.1 GCA_014859065.1 Anaerolineales bacterium | reverse complement strand
TTATGTAGATTTACTGGACGTTCACGCGATTTGGAACGAAGATGGCACATTGTCGTTGGATTACCTTATTGTCTTTACCAACAGTCCCTCCGGCGATCCGATTGACTACGTGGATATCGGCTTACCAAATAGACATTATGATCTAAACAGTATTTATGCCGAAATAAACGGACGAGCGGTTGAAGACATTCAACATTCAGACTATCTTCCTGCTGGTGTTTACGGTATTGCACTTGGTTTGGGGGCAAATGAAATCAAGCCTGGAGAAACAGGTGAATTATGGATCTACGTGGGGAAAATTGAACAAGTACTCTATCAAGACAGCACCACTGACGACTATGTTAGCGTTCGCTTTGCAACTACATATTTTGAGAGGCAATTTGTCTTAGGACAAACAGAAACCAGTGTAACTTTCCATCTCCCACCAGGGATACAACCTGACGAACCGCGTTGGCATACTTCACCTTCGGGGTGGCCAAACGAACCTGTCGCGATGATCGATGATCAAGGAAGGGTTACATACACCTGGAAAAATTCCAATGTAAATGCATATACTCCATATGAATTTGGAGCTTCTTTTCCAAAAGCATACATCCCCGAATCCGCCATCGTTCAACCTCAGAGAGGAATTTCCTTTGATAGATTCTCCATCGAAGATATTATGGGCGCTTTGATACCGATATTATGCATTGGTTTTATCGGTTTCTTTATCGTTGTTGGGTTAGTTTCGGATCGCAAGAGAAAATTACAGTACTTACCTCCAAAGATTTCGATTGAAGGGCATGGAATAAAGCGCGGTCTAACGGCAGTCGAAGCTGGTATCCTGATGGAACAACCCATGGATAAAATATTGACCTTGATTCTTTTCGCTGTATTGAAGAAAAATGCTGCCAAGGTCGTCAGACGGGATCCATTGGAGCTGGAAATCAACGATCCAAGCCCTGAAAATCTTCATCCATACGAGAAAGAATTTTTGTTAGCTGCTCAAAAGCCTGCAGGAACAAAGCGTCAGAAAGCCATGCAAGAAACCATGGTTAACCTCGTAAAAAGCGTGTCTAATAAAATGAAGGGCTTCAGTCATCGTGAAACAGTCGATTATTATCGAGAGATTATGAAGCGTGCATGGGAACAAGTTGAGGCAAGCGACACTCCCGAAGTTAAAAGCGAGAACTATGACAAGCTTATGGAATGGACCATGCTTGATCGAGATTATGAACGCCGGACTAAGGATGTCTTCGGAGGAGGACCAGTCTTTGTCCCCATGTGGTGGCATCGTTTCGACCCAGGATATGGAAGGGCTTCGACTCCATCTTCGACTCCCACACCAAGCGCTAAGCCAGTATCTCTACCGCGACCGGGTGCTGGTGGAAGCGCTCAAGGCGGTCCATCATTACCACACTTACCTGGTTCCGACTTTGCTGCCTCATTGGTAAACGGCGTGCAAAACTTTTCCGGAAACCTGGTTGGTAACCTTTCAGATTTCACGCGTGGAATTACACAAAGAACCAACCCTCCTCCACCTCCAAGACCAGCATCTAGTTCGTCTCACCGTGGTGGGGGTGGTGGTTCAAGCTGCGCCTGTGCTTGTGCATGCGCTGGTTGTGCTTGCGCCTGTGCGGGAGGTGGGCGTTAATCATGAGCATAAATGAGCTGATTTCCAAATTCAAAATCAAGCTCAAACCCCTAGATGATCGAATTTCTCCTGGTTTGTACCACTATTTTCACCAGGAAAATCAAGGACAAAGCCATATTCATTTGCGAATTTCGCCGCAAGGAGATGCAACCTTGTTGATCAATGCCAACCAGGTTCTCCATCTCAACCCAACTGCTGCAATAATGGCTTTTTTGGCATTAGAAAAAACTCCCCAAGATAAAGCTGTTGAAAAACTAACGAACAACTACGAGATCTCAGAAGAAATTGCCGAACATGACTATGCGCAGTTTCTCTCACAATTCCAACTTCTTATTAATCCAGAAAGCGCCTGTCCTATCTGTGATCTCGACTTGGATATTAAGCCCCCATTCAACTCTATCCCATCAGCTCCATACCGGATGGATCTTGCACTAACTTACCGCTGCAACAATGACTGCTCTCATTGTTACAACGCTAGACCAAGGGATTTCCCCGAATTGAATACTAACCAGTGGATACATATCCTCGATCTTCTATGGGAGATCGGCATCCCACACGTGGTCTTTACCGGTGGAGAGCCTACACTACGCTCTGACCTGCCAGAGCTTATCTCCCACGCAGTCAAGAATGGGCAAATTGTGGGTCTTAATACAAATGGGCGGCGTTTAAGTGATAAAAAATTTCTAGAATTATTGGTCGATGCCGGATTGGATCACGTCCAGATTACGGTTGAATCGCATAGCGCAGACATCCATAATCTGATGGTCAAAGCATCAACAGCCTGGAAACAAACAATACTTGGACTTCAGAATGCCCTAGACACCCCACTCTATGTGATGACAAACACAACCCTGCTAAAACAGAACAGCCCATACCTTAGAAATACCTTAAACTTCCTCACAGAGTTGGGTGTCCCTACCATCGGGTTGAATGCCCTGATCTATTCAGGTCGTGGTGTCTCATCCGGTGCAGGGCTTTCTGAAAATGAATTAGCACCCCTTTTGGACTTAGCCCGCTCACACACGGATGCAAATGGTCAGCGATTAATTTGGTACACACCAACTGAGTATTGCCGTTTTGACCCCGAACAACTGGAGTTAGGAGTTAAAGCATGTACCGCTGCCCTTTATAATATGTGCATCGAACCCGATGGTGGGGTCATCCCCTGCCAGTCATATTACCAAACAGTGGGTAACATAATGCACCAACCTTGGGAATCCATATGGAACCATCAATTATGCCTGAAGCTTCGTCAACGTGATTATATCCAATCGAAATGTCACGGATGCAGCTTATTGAAAGAATGTGGAGGGGGATGTCCGTTAGCAATCGAGTACCAGGAAGCGTAAATTAGGGAGATTTAAGATGACCAGCCTAATCGAATCTATTCGTCAACGTTTTTCACCAAGAAAACCATTACCCCCAGGTACATATCATTACCAGGCACCTCAAGAAGATCCTCGGAATTACCGACTGCATTTACGTCTGGAAGCTGGCGGTGAAGGTATGATGATTGTAAACGCCTCCACGATCTTACACTTGAACGCTACTGCTGCTGAATTTGCCTATCATCTTATAAACCAAACGCCTAAAGCGGAAGTAGCCAGCAGTGTTGCATCCAGATATCGTATCAGCCGTTCTGCAGCCCTCAATGACTACCAAGAATTCATAGATAATGTTGATACGATAATATCGACCCCAGGACTTGATCCGATCACGTATCTTGATCTTGAACGCCATAAGCCATTCGAAGGTGAAATAAGTGCACCATATCGCTTAGATTGCGCGATTACCTACGCTTTACCTGATTTTATGGATCCAGATTCTGCACCTTTAAATAGAGTCAGCCAGGAATTATCGACTGAAGAGTGGAAATCGATCATGGATAAAGCATGGCAAGCTGGCATCCCTCATATCATTTTTACTGGTGGAGAGCCTACTTTACGCCAAGATCTGATCGAACTTATCACCCATGCAGAATCGAATGGACAGGTTGCCGGGTTGATTACTGATGGATCAAAACTCAGTGACAGAAAATATCTGGAGGAATTACTTCAAACCGGGTTGGACCACTTATTAATAGTTCTCTATCCACATGGCGAAGGGACATGGCTTGCGCTACCATCAATTATCAATGCAGATATATTTACAGCGGTACACCTAACAATAACGGAACAAAACCAAGATCAAGTTATGGAAACCTTGCAATTACTCTCCAAGATGGGCGTCAGGGCTGTTTCACTTAGTGAAAACAACACGACTCTGACTGATCTGCTCCAAGCTGCACGTGAACTTGCTGCCAATCTTGATATGGAACTCGTTTGGGATCTCCCAGTTCCTTATTCATCACTAAATCCAGTTTCACTAGAGCTTGAAGGACGTGAACACCCAGAAGCTGCAGGAAGAGCATGGTTATACGTTGAACCAGATGGCGATATTCTACCGGCTCAAGGTATAAATCAAGTTTTAGGTAATTTCCTGACAGATCCATGGGATAAGATCTGGAATCCTACTGAAGTGACAAGAGAAAGCTAGCGATCCCAAACGCCACTGCAACATTATAGGACTGCTTATCTCCAGACATTGGTATATAGAGCAGATTATCGCATTGCTCCAAAATTTCAGGATCAATCCCGAAGTTCTCATTTCCTACAATCAGCACAACAGGTGTCCTATCGCCAATATTTTGCAAATCATTCAAAGGAACCGCGCGTTGAACACCTTCCAATGCCCACAACCTGTATCCTCGTTTCTTGAGTTGCACTGCTGCCTCCAAACCGTTCGGATAATATTCCCATGGAACATAAAATTCGGATCCCAAGGCTGTCTTGGTAACTTTAGGATTTTCAGGAGTTGGGGTAATGCCACATAAATGCATTCGACGGATACCTATTCCGTCTGCGGTTCGCAGCATGGAACCAACATTCCAGGCACTTCGAATGTTGTCTAGAAATCCTTCTATGTGAGGGTGTGGTCGAAATTTATCCTTATCCTCCAACAGCGTATTGGTAGAGGCTTGATAAGTTGAAGTAACTTGGACTGGTGATTTACATCGCGGACATAAAGCTGCAAATCTATTCTCTTCTGCCACTGGATAACGTAGATTACATTTCAGGCATAGGCAAATTTGATATTGAATGGTAGAAGAATTCATAAGCGGATTATAACCGGAATGTCTCTTTCACCGCTCGATTGGCATATTCGATTTATTCAACAAGCAGCATGGACACGCCAGCTTCGTGAGTATTTAATTCCTCGCGCTGGATTAGAAGGTTCGAGCCTAGTGTTAGACGTCGGGTGTGGCACAGGAGTCTTGGAGGCAGAATTCAAGCCTTCGAAATCATTTCATGTTCACGCATTAGATATCAATTTCGAGTTTCTAAGGATGACAAAAAACCATGCCCCAGCTTGCATTGCCATTCAAGCTGATGGACATGCGCTACCTTATGAAAATAGACAATTCGACATAGTATTCTGCCATTATTTACTGCTTTGGGTATTTGATGCAGTTAAAGTTGTCCAGGAGATGGCACGGGTTACACGTATTGGTGGTATGGTGACAGCTTTGGCAGAACCAGATTACGGAGGCCGCATCGATTATCCCCCTCCATTTCATGAACTTGGTGAATTACAAGTAAAAGCGCTTCGTTCTCAAGGCGCGGATATTTCCATGGGCAGGAAATTGGGTGAGGTTTTCTCGAAGGCTGGTCTGGAAAATATCGAAATTGGGGTACTTGGGGGGCAGTGGCTTCAAGGACTCTCATTATCCGAGATTGATTCGGAATGGAAAGTTTTACAACACGATTTGGAATCTTACAAACAACACAACATAACCGACGATTGTTTGAAAGATCTTTATCAACTTGATATTAGTTCCTGGAATAAACGGGAGCGAATATTATTCATCCCAACTTTTTACGCATGCGGTCAGGTCCCGAAAAACGAGGAGGTTGTATCAAATAGGGTCTAGAGATTAGTCCATAATATTTAAATGATTTATATCCCCTTCAGGCTGCCAACTATTCATCAATGGGAATTCCCACAGATATCTCGCCTGCTTCGACTTTGACTGGATATGCAGGGATATCGACAATTGCTGGCAAGGACAAAACTCTACCATCTCTTATATCAAAGCTTGCCCCATGACGCGGACAGTAGATTTTATATCCTTCAAGTTCACCTTCGCCTAGAGGACCATCATCGTGGGAGCATAAATCTCCTATGGCATAAAACTTACCCGCAACATTAAAGATAACTATAGGAATATTATCAATCTCTATAAATACTCGTTCCCCATTTGGCAGATCTTTTTCTGATAGTACCGAAACAAATTCACATTTCTCTGGGTCGGCTATATTGTAGTTATACATCTATAGAAA
>JACUUU010000228.1 GCA_014859065.1 Anaerolineales bacterium | reverse complement strand
TTCCATCCTGTCTAGATTCTAGTATAAGGTGTGACGAAAGAGAGTCGACATCCGCTTGGATCAATCCAGTCCCCGCTTGATTCTCTTGCTTGAAAAACCCATACATAAGATAGTCACCTCCTGGTTTTAAAAGCTGTTCTAAGTTTCTGAGGTAGGTTTTTCTTGCCGCATCAGGTAGGCCGTGATAACAGCCGATATCCAATAAAAAGTCATAAGGTCCGTTAAGTTTTTCCAGGTTGGTGACATCTTGAACCAGAAAATTTATCTCTAAACCAGCCTCCTGTGCTTTTTTTCTGGCTATCTTGATCGCCCGCTTTGCAAAATCCACTGCAGTTACTTTCCAGCCGTTATTCGCCAATGTGATAGCGTTGGTGCCAGTGCCACACCCAAGATCGAGTGCGCATCCAGGGGGATGTGTTTGGATGTAGTGCATTAACTCAGGTGGAGATACGCCGGTATCCCAAGGGGGCTGCCGGAAATACCACAGGTTGAATAACAGCCAACGCCAGATAGGTTTCATAGATGTGACTGTGTAGTCTACCATAAGAAGCGAAATTCACCCCCGTGATCTCCGCTGCTATTATTCTAATTAATTCTTCGTTTGGAAGAAAATCAGAGTTATCACCAACCTTGAGAGATTCAAGATGAATCCAGGCGACCATCCTTCAAGTCATAAAGCAGGTCAGCATATTCATCGATGATAGGATCGTGGGTGGTAACCAGGATCGTCGCCTTTTGGTGTTCGACGATCTTGCGGAATAGAGAAAAGATCTGGTGGCTGGTGTTCGTATCCAACTCTCCGGTTGGCTCGTCGGCCAAAATCAGGTTTGGACGGGTTGCTAAAGCACGGGCGATAGCGACCCGTTGCTGTTGTCCTCCTGACATCTCACTCGGGCGGTGTTGCATCCATTTCTTCAAGCCAACCAGATGAAGACAATGTTGCGCACGTCTCACTCGTTCCCTTCTATCTAAACATGCAATGCGTAAGATTAGTTCGACGTTTTCAAAAGCGGAGTAAGTGGGTAATAGTGAGAATGACTGAAAAACAAAACCAATATGTTGAAGGCGAAGATTGGTTAGCTGGGATTCGCTCAACGTTCCTAATGCATGGTTTTCAAAATAAACCTCACCAGAGGTTGGCCGATCCAATCCCCCGATAATATTAAGCAATGTAGTTTTTCCGGAACCGGAACGCCCTTTTATGGCGACCAGGTTGCCTCTTTCGAGAGAAAGGTCAACTTCGCGTAGTGCCTGTATTTCTTGAGCGGCATTATAAAAAGAGCGCGAGACACCTTGCACCCTGACGATAGGCCCGACCTTGCCATTATCTACCATCAGGCAACCTGTGTTTCCACCAACCTTTAAATTTCTTGCTGATGGTTGACCGTTTTAAAGCTGGCATGATACGCTTGATGCCAGATGGCTTTCTTCGATCAGGTTCTTGATCTTCTTGTAAATAAAGCTCTTCTTGTTGCTGGCTGTTATCGATTTTGTTCATTTTCCTGCTTCGACCGCTAACTGGATGAAGTAACACACTCTTGCCACTGATCTTCAACCTGACCCGATCACCGATGTCTAATGTTTCCAGGATCTTTTTTGGAATCTGCAATCGTCCAGCACTGTCGAGCACCAGCAACTCTTCAAAACTACCACCACTGTCTGATAAAGCAGAGCTCTTTACCTGACCAATCGTCTCTTCATCTAATTGCCTTGCCCCGTGACTTTCAGGATCCTGATGATTTATTTCCGGTACTGCACGAATCCTTTCGCTGCTGGTCTTTCCATCACGGATAGTGACAACTCGATCAGTATAGCGATTTAGTTGGGGATCATGGGAGACGATAATGGTCGTCAAATCCTGGGTTTCGTTCATTTTATTTAGGGCAGTATAGACCTCCTTTGCCGTAGCGGAATCGACTTCCCCGGTGGGTTCGTCAGCCAGCAGGAGGGCAGGTTGGTTAGCAAGAGCCACTGCTAATGCAACCCTTTGTTGTTCTCCACCAGAAAGCTGCACGGGTAAATGGTGGATACGGTCGATCAAGCCTAGAGCGCTTAATAAATCGTGGGCACGGCTGAGTCGATCGGAACGGGGGTAGCCTGCTAACCACATGGGGAGGGTGACATTCTCAAGGGCGGTCAGGTAAGGGAGCAGATTGCGGCTGGTTTGCTGCCAGAGAAAACCAACCATTTTACGACGGTATAGATCCAGCTGGCTTTCAGATAATTTGAGCAGGTCATATGCCTCCACCCGTACTTTTCCAGCCGAAGGACGGTCGAGCCCACCCAACACGTTAAGCAAGGTGGTTTTTCCTGATCCGGATGCTCCGATGATTCCCACCATCTCACCCCGCCTGACGTGCAGGTCTAATCCTTGTAAAGCCATAACTTCTACACCATCCAGCTGGTAGATCTTGACCAGGTTTTCACACGTAATTAAATCTTCCATAGGTTTATTACCTTTGATTTTAGTCAAGGACCAATCACTGGTTGTCCGGCGGATAGACCCTCAAGGATCTCAACCCGGTCATCGCTTTTCAACCCTAAAGTTACATCAACCCGACGCTGAATATCTCCATCCTGAATCATGACGTAGTCAAACCCCTGAAAAGTGCGTATGGCTCTTGGGGGAAGCCAAAGAACGTTTTCTCTCTGCTCAAGATGGACGACGACTCTGACCACCTCACCCATCGAAAGTGAAACATCTTCGCTCTCCAGGATCACTCGGGCAGATTGGTCATCGCTGTCTGCGCCGGAAAGCTGAGTGATCGCTGTAGATGGTAAGCGGCGGATCACACCTTGTTTGGGGCTTTGAGGTTGGTTACTCAGGTACACGCTGACCGTCTGGCCGATACCCAGGTGTTGCATCTCATCCAAGGATGGGATGAATGAGATCTCTAATTCAGAGGGATCCGCAATTGTAATCACCGGGCGGAATGCCACAACCTGACTGGAAGGTGAAATAGCTACCACCAGGATTTCTCCAGCGAAAGGCGCTCTTAATTCATTGTTATCAAGATTCCTTTCTGCAATGGCAAGGCGTGAATCAGCTTCAGATAGGGCTGCCTCTGCCAGTTGTATCTGGTAAGCATCTGGTCCATCCTTTAACTGTTCCCACCGTTGCAGGGCTTCGTCATAGCGAGCTTTAGCCAGGTTCAAAGTCGCCTCTGCCAGGCGTATATCATCCTGGCTTGGAGTACCCGTATATGCGTTCAAGAGCCCTTGGGCACGATTACGCTTCGTTCGGGCATCCAGAAGCTGTTTTAGTGCCATGGCTCGCTCAGGGTCTTGTTCCGGGCGACTCGCCAGACTATCGTAGACCTGCTGTGTGTTTTCCAAGGCTTGTTCTGCCAGTGCCAATTCAGCCCTGGCATTTTCCAGTACCAGGGGATCAACGAAGCCGCTGAGATCGAGCCGAGCGCGTTGAGACCTGGCCTCCTCCAGAGCTATTTCTGATTCAACCAGGGCGAGCTCCGCTTCCGCAGCCTGTATAGGAGCTTGCAGATGCAGCTGCTCGAGGTTTTGCTGTGCCTGGAGCTTGCGAAGTCGAGCAACTGCCACCTCGGCCATGAGCCTTTCAGGTTCTTCTAGCCTGGCCAATACTTCACCCTGGTGCACGTAATCCCCCCGCGAGACAAATACCTCGTTTACAATCCCATTTACGCGGAAGAATAGTTCTTGTTGCCTGACGGGGGATACTCTTCCACGCGCATCTAGTACACGTGTTACTGTCCCGCGCTGGACGGTATAGATCGTTGTTTCTGGTACAATTGCTGTTGGAAAGGGGGTGGGCAGCTCTTCATCTGTCTGCGCCGTGCAGGCAAATAATAACAACGCCATTGTGGAAATAACCCCTGCTATACTGTGGATGTTACGGGTCTTCTTCATCAATACTCCCTAAATTTCATCACTAGATGTGTATACCGTTATCACACGATTTCTCCTAACTTGATTGCCTGGAATATCTTCATTCTGCGTAAGAAAAAGATAGAGATTATCATTCCAATAATTAAGAATGCGCTGAAAATCAAGGAAACTTGCAGGATCTCTACCCAGGCAACCTCGACCAGGTAAGGGGGGATACCTGGAAAGCGTCCGCCACTCACCGGCATGTAGGGGATAAATAGGTGCGAAGTCAGAGTGGCTACCAGTATCCCCGCTGCTAAACCGCTCAACACCAGCAAGATTTGCTCCAACATCAACGCGGCAGCCATTTGCCGCGTAGAAAGCCCGATTGCACGTAACATACCTAATATGACATAACGTTCTCTAAAGGAAAATAAGGTATACAACAAAAAACCAGTTGTGGTAAGTATAGCTGCAGACAAGAAACCAATCGAGAGAAGCCCCAGTACACCCTGGCGATTAGGGGAAGAATAAACTTGATCCAGAATATCTCGGGTGTCCTGAACGCGGATAACCGCTACGCGCTTCTCTTGCAGCCCACGTATAATATCCTCGGTCTGAGTGTCTAGAGCGGTTTTCAACCACACATCGTGGGGCATGACTCCCCCAAACGATGCGAATATATGATCCAGATTCCCTACAAACAAGGCACCCTCTTGGGGATAATACGTTGGGAAATAATCGAACACACCAGCTATGCGAAAGTTCAATAGGCGCGTTTCTCCAGAAACAGTAACCTGCATATTCACCGGATCTCCGGGATCCAGATTCAATTGTGACCAGGTATGCGCATCGACCAACAATCCTGTCGGATCGGCTGCCAGTCTATTCATCAGACCGATTAGTGCGTCACCTGCAAAATCGCGCCGAAAGTAAGACACAGAGGGAAAATCTGCTCGATCGACCCCTAAAATTCTCCCTGAAAATCTCCTTCCTGATGTTTGTAACTCAGCGGGATAGCGACCCACTCGAGTGGCTGCTGTGACTCCTGGTAAGGATAAATGGTCCGAGATCGGTAAGAAGTTCCAGATTTGTTGGTCAACCGCTGATTGACCCACAGTTGAGGGTTGACCATTTGTTGAGGGACTATCTGCAACCATCCCTACAAATTCACTGCTTTCAGTCAGTCTAAGATCTGCCCCGATCTCATAATAGACGCTATCTTCCAGTTGTTGATCGAAGCTGGCGGCCATCGAAGCGCTAAATCCCGCCAGGCTGAGAGTGAAGATCAGGAGCAGCATGGGTCCCAGGTGGGTGGTGGCTGAGCGTGAGAGATGACGTAGAGCCAGTATTGGGGCAGCCGAGGTCATATTCACACTTATCCAGGTTAATGCTGTAAAAAAGAAGGGGATCAAGCGCAGCAGCAGGAGACTACACCCCAGCATGAATATGGTGGGGAGCAAGAATAAAAGTGGGTTCTCGAAGGGATTTCCTCTATCCAGGGTGCGTCCCAGGATGCGCCAGCTACCCAAACGATCGACTTGTTGTAAAGTATACAATCCGTAGAAGGCTGGCAGAAGGATCAGGAAATCAAGATACGTTCGCATCCAAAACGGAGGTCTGGTCGTGCGCGCCTGTTCTTGTTTATAGGAAACGATTGTGGAGCGTCCTGCGTTCCAGGCTGGTATCAGGCACAAGGCGATTGCCAGGAGACTGGCAACCAACCCGAGAGCTATGCTCTGATTCGTCAGGCGTAGAGTTAAATTGCTGGCCATGCTGAAGTCCAAGAAGGATTGGGTGCGGCTTACCCAGCCTGCCAGGAGTAACCCAAGCCACGTCCCGGCAGCCAATCCAACGCCGGCCAATAACGACCATTCCATGAGGTAGATGATGATGATGCGCAGGCGAGAAGCTCCCCGGCTGCGCAGCACCGCCAGCTCGTTGCGTTGGTAGCGAACCAGCATGTTTGCTGCCAGGCCTAGAAAATAAAGTACCAGCCCTAAAACCGGAGCCGTGAAGATGAAAAGGATGCCGGTCAAGGCCAGAGCCTGCTGCTGGTATTGCTGCAAAGCACGCAGAGGAGAAATCTCCAGGTTTGTGTTCGGAAGCAGCGAGCTGACCTGATTTTGAACCCTGTTCGAGCGTGTCAAGATTCCGTTTACAGATTCTCCCCTGACT
>JACUUU010000227.1 GCA_014859065.1 Anaerolineales bacterium | reverse complement strand
GTAGCGGGGGTAGGATTCGAACCTACGACCTTCGGGTTATGAGCCCGACGAGCTGCCTCTGCTCCACCCCGCATTGTTTACTGTCTTATTGTAACACGACCCAACTGTGACGGTCAACCCCAACCCCCTGCGCTTTTGCTCTCCTCTCTCCCAAACCCCACTATTGTTGACAAACTCTGATTAACCCTCAGCGATCAAAAAAGAGCGCCCACCAAACTTGCCAGGGACTGACTACCTCAACTGTTGGCGCAGCCCCTAGAGTAGGGACTGGAGTCACCTCCGCTGGCGAGAGCGGGATTATGGGAATATCGCCATCTCGTGCCATCCTGCCTTCCTGGTATGCCCACTCCATCACCGCCTGATCAGATGCAGCATAAGCAATCTGTGTTTCCAGATGCTCTTGCGTCAATGCCAGGCCGGTAACCTGTCCAGCGACTACTTCGTGCTTATCCCTTAAGCGACGCAGCTCGGTCATGCGGGTATTGAAGTCCATCACTAAGAAAGCTAACACGACCACCCCAACGACCAGCAAGGCATATTTCCACCCAAGCCACTTAATCTTCATAGCACCATCTTACCCCAGCCGGGTAATGCGCGCAAGTCACCCGTATGAAAAAAGAAAGAATCCCTAGAAAACGCATTGTAGGGATCCGCAATTTCAATCCAGGTATTGAGTGCCGAAGGTGGGAGTCGAACCCACACGGGCGTAAGCCCACTACGCCCTGAACGTAGCGCGTCTGCCAATTCCGCCACTTCGGCTTGCGCGAGATATTTTACCTTTAAGTCCTGTTTTGTCAACCTTTACACATCCTTTGTATGCTTCTTCAAAATTTTCAAATCGGATTGGTATATTGACCTGATGTCTGTATCAGGTTTAAATGTGCAATTTTTGTGCCTAAATGGCAAATTTCTACTAAAATTCATTAAAATTTTTATCTAAATGTAACCAATCTTGCAACTATTAAGGTGCTGGATGATTGCCCTAAAGGAGGTAAATAATTGGAATTGTGCTCCAGAAATTAAATGCATATGGCATAGTCACTATTCAACCTCACACTGGTAAACTTTACATACTTAGACCTTGCAGCAGATAAGTGAATTAATTTATTGACAATAAGAATGATGCTATAATCATTCCTGAGAAACTGTGAGATGGCGAGCTTTATCGATCAAGTACTGTTGGTCCTGACAACTACACCTGGTAATCTAACCTATCATTTGGTGTTGACTTTCACGATCGCGGCCACTCTGCAGATTTCCCTACCTTTGATCGGTCGAAATCACCTCCCCCAAGGTCGCCGTTTGGTGATTGGACTCACCATACTCCTGTCTGTCCGGCTGATCCATTTTATCGCCGCGATCTTTTCCTGGCAGGCAGTAACCCAAATCCCGGAAATTCATTTCGCTTTACTCGACCGGGCAATCACTGCCCTCTCCCTGGTAATCATCGTCTGGTTGTGGGCATTTCCTGAGCCATCCAGTTCTGCTGATAGATCGTTCGGGTTACTGGGTGCCCTAACCCTCACCTTTCTTATTTTCTCGACCATTTGGTGGACAAACGGTAGCCAGCTGACACCATTTAACAGCTCGGAGCCCGATGTCCTCTGGCAAACCTTCTCCATCTTCCTGATTTTCCTGGGAGGCATTCTGCTTGTAGTTCGGCTGCCTGTAGGTTGGGGAATCGGCCTGGTCTGCATGGTAATACTGTTCACAGGCCATCTGGTTCATCTAGTATCGCCTGTTCCGAACGCAGATTATCCTGGGATAGTCCGCCTGGCTCAATTAGCCGCATACCCACTGCTCTTCTTTTTACCGCAACGGTTTCCTCTTACTTTCGCAAAACGCCAGGCAGCGCATTTATCCGCTGATTCGAGCTGGGCAAACACCGCCCTCAACGAAGCAACCATCCACTCGATCCGGGATCTGGCAACAGAAAATACCCCCACCCTGGTTTATCCCGCTCTCACGCACACCATCGCACACCTGATGTCATCAGACGTTTGCCTGCTGCTCAGCACGAACGCTCCCGAAGACAGCATCCACATCGATTTTGGTTACGATCTTATCCGCGAAGAAACCATCCCAGCAACCTCTTTCAAACCCGATCAGATCCCATCCCTGGCGTATGCCCTAATCGAGGAGAAACCATTAAGGCTGAATGACGATGAAACCGCTAGCGACCAGATCAGTTTAGGAACGGCATTAAACCTGTCTCATTCCGGACCCATTCTGGCAGTCCCCCTGCTGGACAGCAGCGGCAAAGCTCATCTCAGTATCGTTCTCCTCTCTCCCTATTCAAACCGCCAATGGGATGAAGAGGATGAAGATTTCTTAGTAAACTTAACCGCCTCTTTTACCCCCATCCTGGTTAGGACGCGGCAATTCCAGGAATTAGAGAATCACATCGACCAGCTCAAGCAAGCGCTTCAAGATGCCGAGTCACGTGCTCAAAAGGTGTCGCAACTCAACAAAACCCTCATTACCGAACTGACCACTCTCCAGGAGAATGTGACTCAAGAACAATCTCGCACCGAAAGTCTGGCAGCCCTCATCTCAACTCATTTCTCTTCTGCGGAAGGAATTGAAGACACTTTTGATGAATTCAAACACATTCTGACCAGTGCTCCTGATGCACTTAAGCATGAACAAGCTGATGATGGGCATCAATCCATACAGGAAGATTTACAGCTGGCTCTGGAAGAGATCACCCATTTGAAAGCCAGCCTATCAGCTGCCAGGGAACACATCCAGGAGCTAGAAGAATCTTCTTCCACTCCGAACGACATCGAAGGCCGCGATCTAACCATCTCCAACATCGCACAGGAACTCCGTCTCCCCCTATCATCTATCCTTGGTTACACTGAAGTCCTGCTCACAAGCTCCACGAATGCCCTCAACTTGCCTCAAAGAAAGCTGCTCGAACGAATCAAGACTTCTTCGCAGCGCTTGGTTGGTTTACTCGAAGATCTATCCCAATTGGCAGTTCCGCAGGACCGAGAAGTATCCACCCAGCCACTCAGCCTGCTTGCTCTCATTGAAGAAACGGTCGCCTTTACCCATCAGGGGTTACGGCGCAAGAAATTGACATTGAAAACAGATATCCCAGGTAAACTCCCCCAGATCCAGGCAGACCGGAATTTGCTCCGTCAGCTGATCGTGAATCTCATCAACGAAGCGATTCGTGCGACACCTTCTGGCGAGTCCATCGCCATTACAGTTAGCAGCAAAGATCCTACCATTCCACCAGATTCCATCCTTCTGCAAATCTCTGACAGCGGTCCAGGTATCCCTCCGATCGAACTCTCACAGGTGTTCGCCTCAACGCAGTCACCTCACCAAACCGCACCAGACAATATATCTGACCTTGCCTTATCCACCCTGAAACATCATTTCGAATCCCAGGGTGGCAGAGTTTGGGTTGACTCAGTCGTTGATCAGGGCACCACTTATAGCCTGCTACTGTCAGTTTACCTGCCTTCTCTATTAGCCTCCTCCGATTTTCCTAAATTTGACGAGGCACTCGAATGAATCGCATCTTACAGGGTGGTTGGGGAATACCAATTGGTATGATAACCGCTACTCTTTCGACAATCATTATTGTGGGGAGTTTCAGTCTGGCTTTCGCAGAAGGCAACCTGCTCCTACCTAAAGGACAGACCACGCAATCTTCGATTCAATATCCAATCAATGTCATCCAGGAAATTCAAACCTCATCTGACACACCACAGATCGAAATCCCCACGCAGACTCTGGCTCCCGGATCCGCTGAAACGCCCCCGGCTCCCTCCGCTGACTGTCCCCCTCCCCCCGGTTGGATAGCGGTATCAATTCGAGAAGGGGATTCACTTGATAGGATTGCATTGGAGCACAACAGCAGCATTGCTCAACTTTTGCAAGCAAACTGCCTGGTAACAGATGCATTGGTTCCAGGCGCTCCTATTTACGTCCCAGTCACCGGAACCACAGCAACCGAAAATGCCACAATCACGCCTGGTACTTGTACCCCACCTACTGGGTGGGTGACCTACACAGTCAGGTCTGGAGATACCCTTTTTGGCATAAGCCGCCTTTTCAGAATTTCATGGTCAAACCTGCAGTCTGCAAACTGTATGGGGATATCAACCCGCCTGATCGCCGGTCAACAGATATATGTGCCTAATGTCTCCACCAGCACACCTCTGCCTACCCGTACCAGTCCACCAACCATGACCGCCTCCCCCCCTCCACCAGCACCTCTACCACCGGGGACAAATACGCCTCTACCCCCAACACAAACTGCGACGGCTACATTTTCACCCACGATGACATTCACTGCAATCATACCGCCATCACAAACTCCCACTCCCAGCCCCACTGATACCGCAACCCCTACTTTTACTGCTACTCAAACAGCCACACCGAGTATAACACCGACTTCCACTCCGAGCTCAACAGACACTCATCCACCCACCGAGACTCCAACCCACAGCCGGTATACCAACGAGCCTCTTCAAGAAACCGGAGAACCATGAGACAGGAATATTGGGAACTCTTTTGGTGCTCAATTCGTCTTGATTAAATAAAGGGACATTATTTCTGATTATCAAGAGCGTTTAGAGATGAAAAAATCCAGGTTTATAACACCACGCTTATTACTCCTTGGTCTTATCCTGCTTTTAGTGGGCTGCAATATCCCCTGGCCATTAGCCGCGCCGGCACCAATCATCGTGCCTCCAACCAGCCAGGCACCTATTGTTTATGCTCCAAAAGATGCTACCGCGACTGCCACCCCTTTTCAACCTCTCCCTGTTCACCCCACAACCAATCCTTCCAGGTTGGTTGTCCCAAACACTCCCAGACCGATCCCAACAGCAACACCAGTCCCCTGGGGAAACTTTCCCGGCCCATCGGAACCTGCACCGATCAATATTCCCCCCCCAGCTCCCCCGTTTCCTAAGAAACCAGGACAGGTAAACATTGTCCTGCTCGGTTCTGATCAACGCCAGGATCGCGCTGGTTTCCGTACCGACACTATCGTTCTGCTCACTCTCAACACCCGTGAAGGCACTGCCAGCCTGACTTCATTCCCACGCGATCTTTTCGTCTATATACCTGGGTGGACCATGCAGCGCATCAATACAGCCTTCCCGCGAGGTGGTTTCGACACCCTGGCGATGACTTTTGAGTACAACTTTGGTATCCGTCCGGATTTCTATGTCATGGTTAACTTCTGGGCATTTGTAGAGATCATCGATAATTTTGGTGGGATCAACGTACAGGTGGCTTCACCCCTCAAAGATCAACGTAGTGGATATGAAGAATTTTCGGTCCCGGCTGGTCTGGTGCACATGGATGGTGAGACTGCCCTTTGGTATGTCCGTTCACGCTATACCAGCTCTGACTTCGAACGCACTCGCCGGCAGCAGGAAGTCATCCGCGCAATGTTCAACCGCCTGGTAAGCCTCAACGCGATAAAAAATGCCCCCAACCTATACAACACCTATCGTCAGAGCGTTAGGACCAATATGGGCTTGGTAGATATTACTCCTTTGTTACCCCTGGCAGTAAAACTGTCTGATAACCCACAGATCCAGCACTACTACATCAGCCGGAGTGAAGTTACGAATTGGGTGACCCCTGCGCGTGCTCAGGTACTTCTACCCAACCAGGATGCTGTCCTTGAAGTAATCCAAAAAGCCCTGTCCTTGCCATGAGTAGAAAATTCTTTTCCTGGGATCATAACGGTTCCAACCAGGAAGACATATTAACGATTCCAGGTGGTAAACAACACTCGGTTAACCGGGTCATATCCTTTTTTTTATTAGTAGTTTTCATTGTCTCTGCGTGCAATTTTACAGCTGCTCCTCAGCCTAGCAACACGAGCACACTCCAACCTGTTAGCTCACCAACGCTCATCCAGCTTATCAGCAAACAAACAACTGCCACCCCTTTTCAACCGTCATCACCAACACCACCAACCCTAACCGCAACAGCGACCCAAACTCCTCTACCAGCCAGCGCCACTCCCACCCCCAACCCACAT